>CAZLOC010000009.1:0-30200 GCA_964560935.1 uncultured Anaerolineaceae bacterium
GTAGAGGGGGAGAAGGTCAAATGGTCGTCTTTGTTTAGCGAGGTCCAGGCCGGGAGTCTGTTCAGCGTACCACTAGATGATGAAGGACGCTGGATGCGTTATCATCACCTGTTCAGTCACTTTCTAAAATCTCAACTTCAATTCGAACAACCGGCTTTAGCCTGGCATATCCAGCAAAACCTTGCCCGCACGTATGAAAATAAGCAGGCCTGGGAGGAAGCTCTCTATGTGTATTCATCCATCGAAGATCAAGCGAATATCGCCCGTTTACTGGTAAAAGTCGGTCCAATTTTTATCCAGTTGGGACGTATCTTAACGCTCGCCAGTTGGCTGGACCATTTACCTAAGGATTTGTTGGATTCCCAACCGGCATTGTTATCTCTTCAGGGTGTAATCCAGGCGACGAAAGGGGATAGTCGGCTGGCTATCGAACAATTCGATCGTGCAGAATTGCAGTTGCGAGAGACAGATGATACAGCCGAACTGGCATTGCTTTTGACTCGCCGAGCTGAAGCTTTTCGCCGACTCGGAAATTACGACAGGGCGTTGCTGGATGTAGAGCAAGCTTTAAGCTTGACCCATAAACGAGAAGATGCAGCCATGCAGGATATCTATGCCGCAGCACTGCGTTTGAAAGGCCAGTGTTTGTTCGGCCTCGGTCGCTTGCTTGAATCTATTACATGGTTGGAAAACGCACTTAAATCATTTCAAGTTGCGGGAACACACGATAGTATCCCAATCCTGGAAACGGAACTGGGTGTGGCTTATCGCAGATTGGGTAAGTTGGATGTCGCTGGGCGTTACTACACTCGCGCCTTGATATCTTGGGAGCATTCTGGGAATTCTGGATGGAAGGCCCACGTCCTGAACAATTTGGCCATCCTGCATCAAATGAACGGAAAATTGGAAGAGGCTTTTGAATATCTCGACCAGGCCTTACAAATCGCTGAGCAAACCGGCTATTCGCACATTCAGTCACTCGTGCTCATCAGTCTTGGGGATATATTGATTGAATTAGACGATTTTGATTCGGCGCGAACATATTACGAACAGGCATTAACAATTGCGACGCATTTGGGGTATTCTGCCTATATTTTATACGCCTCGCTAGGTGAAGCGCGCCTGGTACGCCTGGAAGGGGAACCGGTTCGGGCGCTTCATGACTTGGATTTGGTGAAGATATCGCAAAGCCACCTCGGACCCTATGAACGCGCCTTGTTAAGTTTAGAAAAAGGGCGCTGTTTATTGGAGTCCAATCGTGTTGAGCCCGCCCTAGAGGCCTTGCAAGATGCTTCGGCCCTATTTCTTCAAGGAGAATACCACATTGAGCAACGAGTTGCCGAATTATGGTTAGTAGCAGCCATGCTCCAGAGAGAGCCCGTAGAGGCGAACAAAAAATTGAAAGAGATCATCGGGGATGAAAAAGACTGGTTGACGCCTACGCCCTTCATGCTGAACGCCGGACACGCTTTAAAATGGTTGAAAAGCATCAGGATATCTTCCCAATCTGATCCGGCCATAGAACAGTTTCTTGAGGGCGCCGGGGAAATCAAACGCAAGATCCCAAGTTTGCGAAGTGCCATAGGACAGGCGGCGCAGCATGTGTCGTTATCACCACCGGAATTGGAAATCGTATCTTTTGGCAATGTAAGGGTCTATGCCAATAACAGGCTGCTCCTTCTATCTGATTGGAAAACGCGCGAAGCGCGAGATATATTTTTCTTTTTGTTGCACTCTTCCCCCAGGACCAAGGAACAGATCGCCCTGGAGTTGTGGCCTGATATTTCGCCTGCGCGCTTGAAAATGCGTTTCAAGATCAATATCCATCGCATCAGGCGGGCGGTTGGACAGGATGCGATTATTTTCGAGGGGGAACACTACCGCTTCAACCGGGCGATCAATTACAGTTGGGATCGTGAAAAAATTGATGAAATCCTTCAATCTGTGCGTCAGGACATCCCACCCGCTGAGAAAAAGTTTTTGTTGGAGCAAGCTGTGGAACTCGCAAATGGCCCTTACCTCGAGGACATAGGTGCAGATTGGGCGCTGCCTGAACGGCTTAAGGTCCAGGAAATTTGCCAGCAAATGCTGTTGGAGTTGGGGGAGATCTACCTGATATGGGGACAGCTGCAGGCTTGTTTGAGCACCGCCAGGCGAATCTTGCAGATCGAACCATTATTTGAGGCAGCGCACCGGTTGATCATCCAGGCTTATGCAGCTTTGCGCGATCCCGCCGCTATGGCGCGCCAGTACAAGCAGTATGAAAAAGCCCTGGCGGATGAGATGGGATTGCAACCCTCCTCGGAAATCGTTTCCCTGTATGAACAACTATTGAGCGAAATTTGAGGCCACCTTTGTAACCAGGGTGCTGGTAAAGTTAGATAAAATTATCATAACCCCGAAAGGTGACCCATGAAAAACACAATTGCTCGCTTCAGCCTGTCCATCTCGAAGATCAACAAGACCCACTTGCAGATTGCCTTTACGGTGTTGGCGCTGGCGATGCTTGTCCTTGGCGCCGGAGCTCCGGACGATGTGGGTGGTCTCGGCAGATAGTGATCCTGCTGACATCCATTGCGGCCGGTGTGCTGACCGGCTGGGCATGCGCCAGGTGGCAAGGAAGATCCTGGCGCCCCCCGCTTTTTCAGGCTACCTGGTTGGTGGTCTTGGGTTTTCTACCTCAACTGTTTGCTTTTTATCTCCCTTTCACGCGCCGCTTATTTCCGGATTGGTTAGCTTCCGCAAGTCTTGTTCTTTCACACCTCTACCTGTTGAAACGGCCAGTCGGCTGGTTACGTCGAGCGTCTTGGAAAGTGTGGAGGTCAGGGCCGGATCAGCAGCGCCAGCAAAGGCATCTTGTTGCCAGGGGCGCAAATCCTTCTGCCCCATTAGCCGACCGCTTTATTCCTCCCTCTTTTTTCCCATACCGCTTCGCCTTTAGCCTTGGAGATGTGTTTATTGGTTTAGGCGCATTTGGGTTGCTCGCGCGGGGAGGACCCGCCGTACCACAACCCGGTTAGGAGACCATCTATGTTTACGAAACCTCTTGTTCAACCATCCGTTGTGATCACAGATTCATCGAAGGATATGGCTTCGATCAACCGCCTGCTGGCTGCTGCTGCCATTAGCCCGCGGTTTCGTTCCAGACTTCTGGCCGATCCGGGACAAACCATCAAAGCCGGGTTTGGCGGTGAACATTTTCCGCTCTCTCAACCTGTCCGGGAAATGCTGATTTCGATTCAGGCCTCCACGATGCCGGACTTTGTCCGCAATTTGGATGAAAAATTACCCTATCGCTTGCATGTTTCTTGAAAACAAGTCTTAAGAAGGTTGCATGCCATTTGAGCTTAAAGGTTCTACGGTTGATCTGCAGTTAAATAAAAGTCAGCCTGCGATAGAAATATCGGCAGATATTTTGGCTTTGGGAAGTAAATTGGTTCGAACCTGCGTAGAACTAGGTGGAGCGACGCAAGCATGGTTTTCCAAGGTCGATGAAAAACAGACCGTTCATTGGATTGCGGGTTGGCCGGACAATGCGTTGCCAGTCCAATTCTCTCCCCGAGCACTTCGTGATGTAATTCAGTTTGGAAGGGAATTCACTTTTCGCGATCACACAGAACTACTAAGTGGGGGAATATTTCCAGTGCAGAAAGATGATCAAGTCATTGGTTTGCTGGCTTTGCTCAGCGACCAGACCAATTACTTCTGTCCATCTACGCTTGCCTGGATACAGGCATTGGCCGAGACATTGTCCTATAGTGTTCTTCAAGTGGAAAACCAGACAAAAAAGATACAGGCAGAATACTCGGTAAACCGGATTTTGCAGTCCGGCTTGAATTTCCGAGAAATCTTCAAGGCTATCTTTGAGCTTCTGTCGGATCTTGTCGAGGCGGATGCTGCCATCGTTTTGAAATATAATCCTGCTTCGCAGCAATTTGATCTGCTTGCAACGCATGGTATTGATGCAAGAGTTTTGGCAAAAATTCACCTCTATATCGAGAATGGTCTGACGAGGCGGGTCGTTGGGGAACGTCCGTCTATTCAGTTAGAAAACATGTTGCTATCGGAGTCTGGTGAAAATCATGTTAGTCTATTTTCCCAGGAAGGCTTCCGGGCACACATTACCATCCCTTTACTAGGTCAGCGGGACTTGCTCGGTGTGATAGAGATTTTCTGGCGCGAATCGCAATATGCTGATACCTGGAAATTGGAAATTCTCCAAATGGTCGGGGAAGCGGTCACTTTTGCAATGGAGCATACAACTGTTGTTGAAGCTTTGAAGCGTCGCAATGATGAACTCACCTCTACATATACTGCTACGATTGAGGGCTTATCACGT
Source organism: uncultured Anaerolineaceae bacterium (assembly GCA_964560935.1). GTDB lineage: Bacteria > Chloroflexota > Anaerolineae > Anaerolineales > Villigracilaceae > JAABUE01. Next base: position 4,340 of record CAZLOC010000009.1, read on the forward strand.
GCCCTTGAGCTTCGCGATCTTGAAACAGATGGCCATACTCGCAGGGTGAGCGCGTTGACCGTGCGCCTTACAGAGCATATGCAGATTCCGATGGATCAGCGTGCCTCCATCCAACAGGGAGCGCTATTGCACGATATTGGAAAGTTAGGTATTCCCGATGCCGTCCTGTTGAAACCGGGGAGTTTAACCCCTCGAGAATGGAAGGTGATGCAACAGCACCCGCTGTACGCATACAATATCCTGGCGCCCATTATCAGTTTACGGCAGGCATTGGATATTCCTCTCTATCACCATGAACGCTGGAACGGTTCTGGCTATCCATACGGACTTGTAGGTGAGCAGATACCTCTTTCTGCGCGTTTGTTTGCAGTGGTGGATGTGTACGATGCGCTTACTTCTGATCGCCCATATCGATCCGCTTGGTCACGGTCTCAAGCGCTTGAATACTTGCGCGAACAGGCAGGGCAACAGTTCGATCCGCAGGTTGTTGCCCACTTCTTGGAATTGATAAACGAAACCTAGGGATTCTTCTGGTTCGGTTCCGCAATTCTGAATTTGGATAGTCGAGTTCTACCAAGAATACAACCCTGACAGGTACCGGAGACCTGTCAGGGTTGTATTAAAAATGATGCTATATTAAGATATAGCAGGTTCTCACCCGACCTGCACAGTAGGAAAATCGATGATACTTCCTGAGCCCCGAGGAGGTGCCCGATGCAAATCTCACGTATTGATGTTACTCCTGCGCAATTGAAGCTGCACACGCCCTTCCGCACGGCGGCGCACCCGGAGCCGGTCACGCAGATCGAGACCGTCTTCATCCGCGCCGAATTGGTGCGTGATTATGGGAACGCCTGGGGCTGTGCAGTCCTGGACCCCATTAGTGGGCAGACACTGGCGCAGGTTATGCGCGCCTGTCAGGCCTGTGCCGAGAAGCTGCGCGATCTCAATCCGCTCAACACTCAGCGTGCCCTGGCCGACCTGTCCGAACTGACAAACGGTTATCCCACCGTGCAGTGTGCTTTCGACGTGCTACTGTACGATCTGTTGGGATTATGGTCTGGCCTGCCGCTCTTTCGTCTGTTGGGCGGCTACCGTGACCGCATCCCGACTTCCATCACGCTCGGACTCGACGATGTGCCTGCTACCGTTGAAATGGCCCGGAAGCGCGCCCAAGATGGGTTCCGCATCCTCAAGCTCAAAGGTGGGCTGGATGCGGAGGAAGATGTCCGCCGGGTACGGGCCGTCCATCGTGCGCTTCCCGACCTGACCCTGCGGCTGGATGCCGATCAGGGCTACAGTGTTCGGGCGGCGCTGGACGTGGCGCGTGCATTGGAAGGGAAACTCGAATTCCTGGAACAGCCCACCCCGGCTGATGACCTTGTCGCGCTGCGCCAGGTGACCGAGAACAGCCCGGTACCCATCCTGGCGGATGAAAGCCTGCGCGGGCCGGCTTCCGTGCTGGAGATCATCAAGCAGCAGGCGGCGCATGGGGTCAGCACAAAACTGGCATCCTGTGGCGGCCTGGACTGCGCTCGCCAAATTGATACCATCGCACGCGCCGGGCGTCTCTCCACCATGGTCGGTTGCCTGAACGAACCCGCCTTGCTCATCGCCGCAGGGTTGGCTTTTGCATTGAGCAGCCCCAACATCCGCTATGGCGACCTGGATGGTCATTTTGACCTGGAGAACGACCCGTCTGTGCCCGGCTTCCAGTTCGTAGATGGCTGGTTGATTGCCAGTGTGACGCCGGGGTTGGGGTGTACGGTTGATTTGTGAGAAGATTGTGAGGGATGCCGAAAGAGCAAAAAATGTTTCGGCGAAAGGAGAAAAACATGGCTGATGTGATCGATCATCAAATCTTTGGGGATGACCTGCAACTGGTGGAAATCGAGCTGGATTATGGCGAAGGCGTACGTGCAGAAGCCGGGACGATGACCTACATGGAAGATGGCATCGAGATGCAGACCGGCATGGGCGGCGACCTGTTCTCCGGGTTCAAACGCATGTTCACGGGTGAGAGTTTCTTCATCACCACGTTCATGAATAACGCGCGCGAGAAGCGTCGGGTGGCTTTTGCCGCTCCCTATCCCGGAAAAATCGTGCCTTTCGACCTGGACCAATTCAATGGGCAAGTGCTGTGCCAGAAAGATTCGTTCCTGTGTGCAGCGCGCGGGACCGAGATCGAGATCGCTTTTACCAAGCGTTTGGGCGCGGGGTTCTTCGGCGGTGAAGGTTTCATCTTGCAACGCCTGACTGGCGATGGTATGGTCTTTGTCCATGCCGGGGGCACGATCATCGAGAAGAATCTGGCCGCGGGTGAGACCCTGCGCGTGGATACGGGTTGCCTGGTAGCCTTTGCAACGACCGTGGATTATGACATCCAGTTCGTAGGCGGCTTCAAGAACGCGCTCTTTGGCGGCGAGGGATTGTTCCTGGCCAAGCTGACCGGCCCGGGCAAGGTCTATTTACAGAGCCTGCCCTTCTCCCGCCTGGTAGACCGCATCAAGCGTGGGATCACCTTCACGCAATCCGGTGGCGAGCAGAAAGGCGTTGCCGGTATCGGCGGCGATATTCTCAAGAATATCATCAGCGGCAGTTGATGAACTGATTGAAACTTATTCTAAAATCATTCCTCACCGAGCGGAGTGCGCTTTTCCCTTGCACCGGACGCAAGGACGGTGTGCACCGTAGTCGAGGTGCAATTGCGTAAAAGTCCTTCGCCTGCGCTTCCCCCTGCGGGGGATAGGCGCTCCGTACAGGATGAAAAGTTTCAATTACTTCATAGAAAATCCAGGTTCATGCTGAACTCGGATTTTTTCTTTTTCGACCACCTGTATCTGAACACCGGCATCATGGCTCCCATTGCGGTTGCCAGTCGGGTTCGGGGTGATTTGTTAGCTGGCGTTCGTCTGTCCCGTCCGCGCGGATGAGGTAGATATCAGCTTGCCCGCCGTTGCGCAGGGAATTGTAGGCGACATATTCTCCGTCAGGAGAAAAGGAGGGGGAGTTGTTGTTGCCGCCGTAGGTCAGGCGCGTAATGACGTTGGCCTGCAAATCCAGGCGGAAGATGTCCTTATCGCCCGGCGGTCCGGCGGAGATGAGCAGGAAATGTCCGTCCGGGGACCAGTCTAGGCTGCCGGTAATGCCGAGCAGGCCGGTGGTCAGTTGTTGAGGCGGCTCGTTGCCGTCCGCATTGATCAGGAAGATTTCGTATTCGAATAATTGCGTGGTACTCATCGCGAAGGCAATAGTCTGACCGTCCGGGGACCAGGCCGCGCCAACGATGCTGGTCGGCCCGCTATAGTTGGGGCCCTCGAACAGCAGCCGCAGGTTCTCGCCGGTGCGGTTGACAATGTAGAGCGAAGTCTGCCCATCCTCATCACTATTGGCGAAAACAACGCGCTCACCCTCGGGGGAAAAGTCGGGAGAGAAAGCGTTGCCGATTTCATTGGTCAATTGGATAAGGGATGAAGTGCTGAGTACCATGAAGTACAGATCAAAGGTGCCTCGGCTCCGGTTGGAGGCAAAAGAGATCGCACCGCCCAGCGGGGAGAAGGCCGGATAATAATCGTTGGCAAACTCATCGGTGAGACGCAGCAGCCCGGAGCCGTCCCGGTTAACCATGCACAGGTGGTTATAATCGCCGCGTGTACAGGTGAAGATAATACGCCCGCCGTGAAAACCGGTGGGCAAGGGCGCAGGCGTGTAGGTGGGTGGCGGGGCAGGGGATGTGGTGGGAGACAGGCTGGGTTGCGGTGTAAAACTGGCCGGGGGTTCGATTTCTTCCGGTGTGTAGGTTGGGACGAGGAAAAAGAGCAGCGCCAGCAGGCCAATGATGATCAAGCTGACCGGCAGGCGTCGACTTGGTTTTTTGCTGAAAATCTTTTTGGATTGCCTGCGTTGGAACATTTCCCTGCGAGCCTTTCGAAAGTTTTAAACCTTCGAAAGGTTATAGCGCCCAAGCCAACATTAGACCGAAGATGGCGACCACTATGCCCAGGTGCAAGAACAAATTTGATGCGGCCAGCCAGTGCGGGTAGATCAGCCATTGCAGGAGATAGTTTAAAATCACCATCGAGATGCCCGTCAGGGGCAACAATCCCTTGCGGTGGGCCAGGAAATTGGATAACCAATCGAGAAACTTTGAGATCATAGGTCTGCCTCTTCGTGTGGGGATTCTCCATCCAGGGAAGCCAGCCAGGGATTAAACTGGGCAAGCAGGCGGCCTGGAATGCGTCCCTGTATGTGGACTCCGCCGCGTTCATGTTCGATGAATTCCACCTGTCCCATTTCATGGAACATGGAGATAAGTGCGCCTTGTTGGTATGGAAGATGGACATCGATCGGTGTGTACGTCTCGTACAATTCCTGTTGGATCAGGCGCAATAGATCGGGCAAGCCGCTTCCTTTCAGGCCCGAAATTGCTACCGCTCTCGGGTAGTTTTGCAGTATCTCCTGTGCCTGTTTCGGTTGCTTCAGGCGATCAATTTTATTCAGCGCTGTGATGGTGGGTATATGCTCTGCACCAATCTCATCAAGTGTCTGCTGCACAACCTCGAACTGGTTAAGCGCGTTGGGATGTGAAATATCAACCAAGTGCAACAGCAGGTCGGCCTCGACGATCTCTTCCAGCGTGGCGTGAAAAGCTGCAACCAGTGTAGTGGGCAGTTTCTGGATAAAGCCAACGGTATCGGTGAACAGCGCCTGGTAACCGCCGGGCAATTCCACACGCCGGGTGGTGGGGTCGAGGGTGGCGAAGAGTTGGTCTGCCACGAAAATGTCTGCCTTTGCCAATCTGTTGAGTAGCGTAGATTTGCCCGCATTGGTATAACCCACTAATGCCACAGTTGGCAGGCGCGCTCGTTTGCGTTGGGCGCGGTACCGTTCGCGATGAGCGCGCACTTTTTCGATTTGCTTTTTCAGGTTGGCAATACGATTGCGGATCTGGCGGCGGTCCACCTCAAGCTGGGTCTCGCCAGGGCCGCGCAAACCAACGCCGCCAGTCGAGCCGGCCCGTCCGCCGCCGCCGCCTGCCTGGCGGGCCAAATGTGTCCACTGACGGGTCAGACGTGGCAGATAGTATTCATACTGCGCCAGTTCCACTTGAAGCATGCCTTCACTCGTGTGAGCGTGTTGGGCGAAAATGTCGAGGATTAATGCGGTGCGGTCAAGCACCCGCATGTTGACTCCAAGTTCCTTCTCCAACTCGCGCTGGTGACGTGGCGAAAGTTCATCGTCAAATATGACCACCTGTGCCTGGGCCTCTTCGGCCAGTGCTTTGAGTTCATCCACTTTGCCGGGGCCAATGTATGTTTCCACATGAGGGTGATTGAGTTTCTGGGTCAGTTCACCGACGACATCTAACCCGGCGGTATCTGAGAGCAGGGCCAGTTCGGCCAGTGAGTCTTCCAGAGTCAACAATCCCGGTTGCTGGTAGAGGTCCACTCCAACTAGGAAAGCGCGTTCTTTTGGTTGCACTGTTGGTTCAGGGGTTTTCTTAGCCATGCAAGTCTTCCATGTTAACCGAATCTTGCGGAAAGAGTTTCGCAATTTTTGGATCGGCAGATTCGGTACGGATAGGAATCAGGATATGAAAGGTAGACCCCGGGCACTTTTTTTCATCATAGCCCTCCGACTCGACCCAGATTGTGCCGCCATGCGCCTCGATGATACCGCGTGCGATAGGCAGTCCCAGGCCAGGCCCACCGCCTTTGAACTTGGTCTTGCCGCTGGAATGCAAGTTGGGACGGCCAACTTGAGAAAATTTTTCGAAGACGGCTGTCTGGTATTCAGCGGCAATGCCTATTCCTGTATCACTCACGATGACTTCGATGAAGCCCGGCAGGACGCGGCCATCGACGCTGATCTTTCCTTTGTCCGGTGTGTACTTGATGGCATTGACCAGCACATTGCGCAAAGCCTGGTAGAGGCGTTCTGAGTCTACATAAAGCCAGGTATCGCTGCCGGTAAATTTCTTGATTTCCAGTTTTTGCTTACGTTCCATCACCGATGCAGCCAATTCTCCCTTGAGCAAGTTCAGGATGTGCATCAATGTGACTTGTTGAAAATTGAGCGAGAGCAAGTTATTGTCGATCACCGAGACGTCAATCATGTCATTGATGATTTCGCGCAGACGACTTACACCTTTATTCATGCCAATCAGCAGGCCATCAAATTGACTCTGCCCGGATTGTTCGATCATATCCCGCATCATGGTGGTATATCCCTCGATCAAGGTCAGGGGTGTTTTGAGTTCATGCGCTGCTACAGAGATGAAGTTGGATTTGGTACGGTCCAGTCGTTCCAACTGTTGTTGTACACTGACCAGTTCTTTTGAAATGTAGGCGATACGTGTTTCTATCTCAAGGCGCGCCGCTTTGTCCAGTAAGTGCGTGTAGATTGGAATTAATTCTGTCACCAGATCAAGCGCCTGGCCTTCGGTCAAAGTCTGGCGAGCGACCTCGTTGGTCACAGCGATCATCTTGTTGAGCAACAGGGTTACGTTGTTTTTACCCTGCTCCAGGTCTGATTGCGTTGGCGCAGATGACCACTCCAACAGGATCGAATCCAGCCAGGCCGGATCACCAGTCACAACAGCTTGTTCAAGAAACGAGAAGAATTGTTCCAACTCCTTCTCGAAGTTGACGCGCACATCCGCGCCGCGCGCCATGCTATGGGCAACACGGTGTAACCACGCGGGGCGAATTTTTGCAAGCAGATCTTGTGCGCTCATGGGCTCTAGTTTACGCTGTCTCCCGTTTTTTGGCAAACAGCTAATACCCGGACAGCATGATAATGATTGATGAAAATGCGGTATGCAAAGGGAAATCCATCAATCAAAATTAACTCGTTCGGGCACTAGGGCGTGTTACGCCGGCGCACGATCCATTCTTGTAAGGTTGCGCCGACTATTCCCAGGCTTTCTGCAGAGACTTTATCAACCGTGTCTTGGGTTGTATGCCAGTATGGATAATCAAAGTCAATGATGTCTACGGCCGGAATGCCAGCCTGTAAAAAAGGTGTGTGGTCATCGATCATGGAATATTTTGGCTCCGGGATGAAGGTCTGCTCATACCCCAACGCAGCAGCTACACTCCAGATTTCATCTACCAAACCCTGGTCAGAGTTTCTTTCTTTATAGATATTCAGATCTGCATCGCCGATCATATCAACGATTATGACCGCTTCAGGATGAGTATCCAATTCTGCTACAAAGGCTTGTGAACCGAGGATCCAATCCCAGCCCTGGATGCGGCCATTGTCCTCCGCATCGAAGAAGACCAGCCAGGTGGAGACCATATCGCTGGGAAGCACGCGTGCCAATTCTAGCAAGACTGCCACACCAGACGCGCCGTCATTGGCGCCGGGCACAGGCTCAAGTCGCCTCGTTGGGTCAGGGTCATTGTCAGCGACCATGCGTGTGTCGTAATGCGCGGCCAGGATAATTTGTGGCATTTCATCTCCGCGATAGGCGATGACGTTTCGGATGGGATGCCCGAGCATCTCAGCGGACTGGATGCGAGAGTCCCAGCCTGCAGCGGACAGTTCTGCGCGCATCCATTCCAGGACCTGGGCATGCCCGGTCGACCCAGGCGTGCGTGGCCCGAAAGCCACCTGCGTTTCAACGTGTGCCAGGGCGCGTTCCCCGTTGAAATACTCAGGTTCCGCTTCTATGAGGAACGCGCTGGCGTACCACGCCAGCACAAAAAACAGCAGGAGTCCAATTCCAGTAAGGTATATGGCGACGTTTTTTTTTGTCATAGAAAAATGGAATGTCGACTTCAGTCTGCGGACTAAAGCCCGCACTCCGGCTTTCCTTGAAGATATTCTTCCAAGTCGCCCATGGCACGATTGGCGTAAGCTTTTCCGCGCTCGCGTTTGCCCATCTTTTTGCCTGTATTCTCCAAGGGGGGTAGGATGCCAAAGTTGGCTTTCATGGGCTGGAAGTCGGCCATGTCCGCGTGGGTGACGTAATAGCACAGCGCTCCCAGCATAGTGGTGGTCGGCAGGGTGTGGAGTGGCTGGTCTTTGAGTAGGCTTGTGGCATTAAGTCCTGCCAGCAATCCGGTGGCGATATTGCCCATGTAACCTTCCACGCCAGTGATCTGCCCGGCGAAGAACAGGTCATCTCGCGATTTATGTTGCAGCGTGGGTCGCAGCAATTTTGGACTGGCCAGGAAAGTATTGCGATGCATCTGACCATAGCGCACGAACTCGGCGTTTTCCAATCCGGGGACCAAGCTGAAAACGCGTCTCTGTTCGGGGTATTTCAGGTTGGTTTGAAAGCCGACCAGATTGTAGAGGTTGCCTACCAGGTTATCCTGCCGCAGTTGGACGACAGCATACGGGCGCCGTCCGGTACGCGGGTCGGTCAGCCCGACCGGGCGCATGGGGCCGAAGGCTAGCGAGTCTCGTCCTCGTTCGGCGATGATCTCAACTGGCAAGCAGCCCTCAAAGAATCGGTGCATACCAGCTTTAACCCCCTCGTGGATTGCGTTCTCGAAGGAGCGTAATTTTATGCGTTCGGCCTCTAGTAGGGCATCAATAAAGGTTTCATATTCATCCTTGGTGAATGGACAATTAATGTAATCGCCTTCATCTCGCTCGCCTTTGCCATATCGTGAGGCGCGGAAAGCAATCTTCATGTTAATGGAATCATAGCTGATAATAGGTGCAATAGCATCGAAGAAATAAAGATTTTCCTCGCCGCCGAGATCACTCAACGCTTGTGAGAGTGCGGGAGACGTTAGCGGGCCGGAGGCGATGATGGTCGGAGTATCCGGTATGTATTTGACTTCCTCCCGAATCACTTCAATCGAAGGGTGACTCTGGATACGCTCGGTAACGCTGCGAGCAAACATATCGCGGTCAACGGCCAAGGCGGCTCCAGCGGGCAGGGCGGCCGCTTCGGCGCATTCGAGTAACATGGAACCAAGCCGGCGCAGTTCGTTCTTGAGTAGGCCGGAGGCGCGATCAGGTAAATTGGAACCAAGTGAGTTGGAACAGATCAGTTCAGCTAAGTCAGCTCCCTGGTGTGCGCCCGTTGAAATTTCCGGGCGCATTTCGTATAACTTAACAGAGAGACCCTTTTGTGCCGCCTGCCAGGCAGCTTCACTGCCGGCCAGCCCGCCGCCGATAATGGTAAGTTTGGTAGTATCCATAAAACGGGGCAATTGTACCATTCCCGTTTGTTTGGTCGGGTGCTGTATAATATATAGGAAGTTTCATATGGCAGAGAAGAATGGTGTCAGTTACCGTTTGAAAGAAGCGACCCAGATTGCTGGAGCAACCTGGGTTGTCCATTTTGAGCGCGTGGTAGGGAGGTGGGACTTTCAGGCTTCTTATCGGATAACGAAAGGTCGCACATCCAAACTGGTTGAATATTTGAGCCAACCGGCCGTTGATTCGTGGTTATGTGGTGCCTTGGGGAGTCGCTCGAGTCGTTCGCGTGCGGTGCCAGATGGCCTTGAACTTGGGTGCGAGCGTTTGTTTGCCTTCCCAATCGATGGGAGCACGGGAGTGCTCCTGGTTGGCGCTATGGATCAATCTGGAGCGGCGCAGCGCGTTTGGAAATTGGTAGCAAGTACATTGTCCAAGGATGAAGCGGAAGAGCCTGAGGTCTCACCGGTCGTAACTGATACTTTGGTCCCGGCAATTCAGGAAGGGGTGCCATTTGATCTCCCTTTTGCGCTTGATAGAATGCTTTCCACGATCGCTCAACAGGTGCCTTGCCAGGGCGCCTGGCTTGCGGTGAGAAGTGGAGATACGCTGGAAATTCAATCCCATTGGCGGACCCCGCAGTGCAAAGGGGTTTCCCTGGGAATGGACACCAATGTAGTCTTGCGTGAGATTGGTAAAACACGGGTTGGAATGCGATTTGACAGGGACAACCCTGGTTGGGAGAATATCCCGCAGATTGGAATAAAACCGACGACGGGGGCCTGGGGGTGTGTGCCGCTTGTGGTCGGCCAGCGTTTGATCGGGATGATTGCTATGTGGCGATTGCGAACGTTCAGCGATCAAGAATGGATGCAGCTTATAGAATTGGTTGTCCGTTCCGCACCATCGGTTGAAGTGATCATAACGTTCACTGAACTGGGGGGGCATCTACGCCGTCTGGCAATGTTGAATGATTTTGTGTTGACGGTATCCTCCGGCCAAAATATAGATCAAATCGCCCGACGCGTGTTTGCTTTGCTGGCGCGGGCATTTCAGGCAGAAGTCAGCAGCCTCTACCTGATGTCTACGGATGAGCGCGTGGTGCGTGAACACCACAATGATGACGGCAAGGTTGTGGTGAATACTACAGGGTTGGCCGGGCACCCAATGGCGGAGTTGTTCAAAGGCGGACAAATAACACGACTGAGTAGATCAGTGGATGTAGATTCGCTATTTGGTTCGGAAAAAGCGCAAGAGATGATGTTGGTGCCTTTGCGCTACCGTGGGCGGACAAACGGTTTGTTGACTTTGGAGAAATCCCGAGCTGAGGGGTTTTCTGTTTATGACACGCATTTAATCACGGTGATTGCGGGACATCTGGCGGGGTTGCTGGAGTACAGTCGATTGCGTGAAGAAGCTGAAGCGCGTGCCAGAAATCTGGGTTTGATCCATGAAGTAGTGCAGGAAGTGATTGGCCTGCTAGATAAACAAGAGGTGGTGCAAATTACGGCAGAGTTATTGGTGCAATATTTTGGCTATGAATTTGCGGTCATTCTACTGGTTAACGAAGAAATGAAGGTAACCGTCTGTGGGGTTGGCGGGTCTTGTGCTCCTTCAGTTGACCTGCTCCTTTCTGAACTATCGAATCCAACTGAAAGCGGTCATGGGATTACAAGACATGTCTTGTTGACCGGTGAGAGTATGTTGGTTAATGATGTGAGCCAATCACCCGTCTATCACCCGCTGGAGGGTTGGGATGCCGGCTCAGAGTTGTGTGTTGGGCTAAAAGATGGCGAACGTATCATCGGTTTTATGGATATTGAGAGCAGCTCCAAAAATGCATTTGGGCAAAATGATTTTATGGCGCTCGAATCTTTGGCCGGAATTTTATCCAGTGTAATTTCTAACGCTGACCAGTATCAACACTCGCAAGAGACTGTTCGTCAGCTTCGGCAAACTCAGCAGGAATTGCAGACCAGGATTGAAGCGCAGTTGGAGGCGGAGCGAAGGTTGATCCAGGCTGAAAAGCTGGCAGCAGTTGGTGAAATGGCGGCCGGTATTGCCCACGAACTGAATAATCCGCTTACTACTGTTACTGGATTTACCGAACTTGTCTTAGATGAATTACCGGAGGATGCAAACAACCGCCCCGATCTTGAGTTGGTATTGAAGGAAGCCCGCCGGGCTCGCGATGTCGTCCGTCGCCTCCTGGACTTTTCTCGCCGCAGTGAAAGCGAGCGTACGCGTGTTGATTTAAACGAGCTTTTGGATGACGTTCTTTCTCTCACAGGTCATCTAATGCATACCAGCGGCGTTCAGTTAGATGTGGTATTGGGTAAAAATTTGTCGTGGGTATCTGTAGATCGCAATCAGATGAAACAAGTCTTCTTGAATTTATTTCATAATGCCTTGCAGGCAATGCCAACTGGAGGTCAGTTATTTGTCAGAACTGGTACGCGCCAGCGTGGAGGTCGAAAGTGGGTGATTGCCTCTATCAAGGATACCGGTGCTGGCATTGCTCCAGAGTATCGCGAGCGAATTTTTGAACCATTCTTTACTACCCGGTCTGGCCAAGGTGGTACGGGCCTGGGTTTGTCAGTCTCGTACGGGATTGTTTCCGATCACGGTGGTGAGATCGAAGTGGATAGTGAGGTAGGCAAAGGGACGAATTTTATAGTCTGGTTGCCTTATTAGCTGAAATGAATGAGAAGCTTCTAGTTCTTGACGATGAGCCCGGGATTACGCTGTTATGTGCTCGGTTGCTCAAGCGTGCCGGGTATGATGTTACTGCTTTCACGGAAGTCACTCCGGCTTATGAGCACCTGCGTACGAATTCTGTAGACTTGCTTTTGGTCGATATCCGCATGCCAGAAGTGGATGGGTTTGCGGTTATCAGCCAAGCCAAGCAGTTACAGCCCGATATCGCCGTGCTTGTCATGACAGGCTTTGGGACGGTGGAAACCGCAATCCAAGCTCTCAGACAAGGTGTAGACGGCCTGTTGTTGAAACCCTTCGAGCAGGGCTCAGAATTAATTGATGCAGTCAAACAAGCCCTCGTCGATAGTGAGAAAAAACGCGATGCTGCACGTATCCAAGCTCTGCGTCCCCTCTTCAATGTGACCGAGTCTCTGCTTTCTGAAACCAGGCCGGATCGGTTGATGGAACTGATTAAAACAGCTATCCAAGGGCATCTGCGTTGTTCGCATGTAGGATATTATCAAGTAGAAGATGATCAGAGTCTAAGCTTATTGACTAGCGATAGTTTAGCTCTCGATCCAGTGCATAACAAATCGGATGCAACCTTGCTGAAGAAGATTGTGAAGCTTGATGCCCCTTTAATGATGAACATGAGTGGTCCAGGTTCGAAAGAGTTCCAACCCCAGTTAAAAAAGAGAGCCCTGGGAGCGGCAATGTTTGTTCCCGTTAAGCGGCTTAATGTGAATAGCCTGCTGTTTGTGGGGCGTAACCGGGATGAGCCCTCGTTTCGCGAAGCAGATTTGGAAACTTTTTTGATCCTTTCGAACCAGGCTGCAACAGCGCTTGAAAATGCACGCTTGTATGCAGAATTGCGAGAATATGTGAAGCAGGTAGAGGAGTCACAACGAGCTTTACTTCAAGCTGAAAAAATGGCGGCAGCCGGACGACTATCGGCTTCCATTGCTCACGAAATAAACAATCCCCTGCAATCTGTACAAAATTGCTTGCATCTGGCTGGGCGCGAGGATTTACCAGAAGAACAACGCTCAGACTATTTTGAACTGGCTAAGACAGAATTGAACCGTTTGATGTCCACTGTTCAGAGAATGCTTGACTTTTATCGCCCTGGCGCCATTACACCCAACAAGGTTGATCTGCGGGGTATACTTCAACATGTTATAAATCTGATGTCGAAACAATTTGAAAAAGAAGAAATTCAGGTGCAGGTTGATGTGCCGGAAAACTTGCCAGCTGTTGTTGCGGTCGGCAGTCAGATACAACAAGTGTTGATCAATTTGCTCTTGAATTCATTAGATGCAATGCCTTCTGGTGGTGAAATTCAAATCCGTGCGCATCCTGTAAAAGGCGGCATTGAAATCCTTGTGCAGGATAACGGCCCTGGCATCCCGGATGAACGCTTGCCTCATATTTTTGAGCCTTTTTTCAGCACTAAGGATGGTGGAACGGGATTAGGACTAACCGTCAGTTACAACATAGTCACTGCGCATGGAGGAACACTTGAACTCGTACCAAATAACAGACCTGGAGCCTGCTTTCGTGTCTATCTACCGATCGGAGGAAAATGATGAAGTCTAATATTCTTATCGTTGACGATGAGCCTGTTACCCGTAAATCACTGACCGACATTTTACGTTTAGAGGGATACAATGTTACTTCTGTTCCCAATGGACAGGCGGCAGTGGAATATGTGCGCACTCATCATGTTGATTTGATGGTGGTTGATCTACGCATGCCAGGCATGGATGGGCTGGAGGTGGTACAGGTTGTCAACCAACTTGCCCCGGATACAGAAGTTGTTTTGCTTACAGCCTATGCTTCAACTGATACGGCAATTCAAGCATTGCGGTTGCGCATTCATGATTATTTACAAAAACCCGCTCCCCCAGCGCAAATTGTAAGTAGCGTTAAAAAAGGCTTGGACCGGCGAGCTGCCAGAATGCAGGCCAAAGGCGGTGTGTTAGATTCGTTGGATGCAATGGAAGCATTGGATTCAGTTGTTCTGGATGATGGTACAGAAGTTGATCTGTCCCGAAGGCAAATCAAGCGAGAAAACATAATTGTTAACTTGACTCCGGCCGAAGGTCGATTATTGCGCGTACTTCTGGCAAATGAGGGTAAAGTGTTTGCTCATCGAGAGTTAGTATTATTGGTGCAAGGGTATGATACTTCACAACGAGAAGCACCAGAGATTCTTAGACCTCTGGTCAGCCGGTTACGCCACAAGTTGGATGTATTTCCGGCGTTATCTGATCAGATTGTGAGTGTTCGCGGTACTGGTTATGTGTATGAGGGCAAAAAAGATAAATCTTAGAAATTGTCAAAAATGCTTGCATTCTTGGCCTAATACAAGTCAGGCGGAATCCCGGGTGGCGTAAGCCAGCTAAGCCAACCGCCTCGGTGCGGTTTACGCTCCCCGGTCGGCTTTTCGAAATAGACGAGCAGGGTGCTGGCGATAAGTATGCCAGCGCCAACCCATTGTGTTTGGGTAAGGGTTTCTTGCAACCAAAGTATACTGAGACCAATCGTTACAAGTAATTCTAATAATCCTAACAATGCGGTTTGTAACCCGCCCAAGTGTTTTACCCCCAAGAAAAGCAATAATCGCGACAAGAAGGTAACCAGTGTAAGACCAAATACTGGCCACCAGGTAGCATTTGTTGGTATAGATCGGTCGAACAACAAGAAGGCTGGAAATACCACCAGGCTCATGGCAATAAGCGTGTAGAGTGTGACAGTAGGAGCCGGGATGTCGTAAAGAACGCGTTGGTTGATTGGGAGATGAAGTGCGTAAAGGACAGATGCTAGCAACATTTCTACTACGCCAATGATATCCACAGTACCACTTGAAGTATATGTCAAGAAAATAACAGCAATTGTTGCAAGAAAAATTCGAAATATGGTGAAACGGCTGGGAGGTTGGGAATCAAAGATCATTATGATAGCAATAAAAAGAGGATAAAGGGAATATAGAAGTTGACCGATGCTTGCATTGATATGCCCAAGCGCACTATAGTATAAGATTGACCCCAACCCATTGAATAGCCCTGCAAGTCCACAACCGATCAAACCGGCAGGATAAATATAGAGGTATTGGCGGCGGAAAATAGCTACAATGAGCAACAATAATAAGGCCGCTGACAAAGTCCGGAATCCAACAACAGCTAATGGCGAAAAATTTAGGATAATCGCCTGTTTGCCAAATACAGGAGCAAGGCCTAGGAATACTGCTGAAAGCAGAGCAGCCCGTACCCCCATATTGCGTTTTCGCATCATTGGACCTTAATCTAAGAGAGAGCGTACTTCGCTGAGAAACTCATCGTTCAGGAAGTCGCCCTTTTGCATCAGCGATTGGATCTGCCCTTCCAGTCTGCTTTTTTCATCGGTGGTTAATTCTTTCGCTGATGCTACAATGACGGGAATATTGGCAGTCTCTGGGTTGCGTTTCAGGATATCAATAACCGCAAAGCCATCCATTTCCGGCATCATGAGATCCAGGATGACAAGGTCGGGTTTTTCCTTTTCGATCAGGCTCAAGGCGGCTCTCCCATTCTCTGCCTCAAAGATAGTGAAATCTCCCTGCGATTGAAGAATCCTGCGAATCAACCGCCTTGCATCCCCGCTATCATCTGCGATTGCAATACGAGGGAAGCGATCCGGTGCAACACGATTCAACGCGGCTAATAATCCGTCTTGCTGAGGAATTTCCTCGCGGCTTGGCATTTCAATATCACGTGACCAATTATCTCCAAGCAGCCATTGCTCGGCCGGCATCGTGTGACCGGTGCAATTGATGACCACTGTGTCCGTTGGTTTTATGATGCCATTGCGTACCAGTTTGAATAATCCAGCAAACGCTACGCCTGCTGCGGGTTCTACTGAGAGCCCTTCCATTTTTGCAACAATATGCATGGCGCGAAAGGATTCTTCATCGCTAACGCTATCAAAGCAACCATTGGTGTCATCCACATCTCGTTTGAGCAGTTTATAGGTGCGACCTGGATCGCCTGTAGCCAGGGTTTCGATGTAGGTCTTCGGAGATGTAACTATAATCGGTGTCTCCAGCCCTTGTTGCCAACTGGCTACCATGGGAGCGCAACCTTCCACTTGAATTGCTGCAATCCCCGGGAGCCTGTCAACAAACCCCATTTTTTGAAGTTCTCTGAAGCCTTTCGAAACACCGAGAGGACCCATGCCGCCGCTTACGGCTTGGATATACCAATCGGGAGTACGCCAAATTGGAGGCTTGCGGCCGTTGTTTGCAGCAGGGCTCTGTTTGATAGTGAGTTGTTCTGAAATCTCAAACGCAATGGTCTTCATCGCTTCAACGGATGTGATAGTTCTTGCCCCCATATCGTGGCAAAGGTTACGTTGGCGCGCGAACTCAGCTGCCATTTGCTTGGTCTGATCATAAGAGCCAGTTACTTTGACGACTTGACTGCCATACAGAGCAATTTCGCGCATTTTTACTGCCGGCACGAGACTTGTAACGAAAGCCCATAGTTTTATTCCCGCACGGGCTGCATATGCAGAATATGAGAGTGCTACATTCCCGGTCGAGGCAGCTACTAATTCTGTAATACCAGCTTCCTTCAGGGCTGATATGGTAACAGCTGCTTGACGATCTTTGAACGATGCTGTCGGTCCCTGGCGCTCATCCTTGATAAATAGGTTTGGACAGCCCAACATCATGCCAAGATTTACAGCCTGGATCAGCGGAGTACCACCTTCACCCAGGCTAATGCTTGGATCAGGGTTGCGGACGGGAAGAAGTTCGTGATAGCGCCACAGGTCAAAAGGACGGTTTCTTAGTTGGGATGCCCAAGTTTTAGCAACGTAATCGAGATCGTATTCAGCAACCCTCCACTGCCCATTGCACTTCGGACAATTTGCAGAAGTTGGGTGGAACGGTGCTGTATGATTACAATCTAAACATCTAATTTGGAACGACATATTAGTAAATCTCGCTAGGTGAAATTTGATATGAGCTTATTTTGCCCTTACACGTTGAAGTGCATTTTCTACAGTTTCGATCAACTCGTGCTCTTTAAGAGAACTTTTTTGCAATAGGCGTTTGCCGAGGTTTTCAAGCTGTTTTTGCTGATCAGCAGTCAGGTCGGCGCCCGTGATGACAATGACCGGTATATCCCTGAGTTTTTTATCCTGCCGCATTTGCTCGAGAATGGTGAACCCATCCATTTCCGGCATGAATAAATCCAGCACAATTGCATGAGGTGCTTTAGACGAGATGATGCTCCAGCCGGCTGGGCCACCTTCGGCCAAAACCGCTTTGTATTTCCCTTGTTCGGCAATCATCTTGCCTAGCAATCGTAGGTCATTGGGATCGTCGTCAATGACCAATACTTCTCGAATGCTGCCATCACCGTTTAAGCGGTCTAGCGCATTGAGCAAGTCTTCTTCAAGAATAGGCTTGATTAGATAATCTGTGGCCCCTAGGCTAAAGCCTTTATCTTCATCCTCTACGATGCTACAGATAATAACCGGAACATCTCGTGTTTTCGAAGAAGATTTCAAATCGGTAAGTACCTGCCAGCCATCATAGCCTGGCATCATAATATCCAAAGTAACGGCAAAGGGTTTCAATTGTTCCACGCGTTCCTTGGTTTTAGAAGGGTCGCTCAACCCAATAACCCGGAAGCCTTTCGGTTCGAGGTAACGTTCGTACAGGCTAATGATTTGCGGATCATCGTCAATTGCGAGGATTACTCGGTTATTGTCGAGTCCTTCGGTTTCATGTCTGTTTTGGAAGACGGGCACCGAGAAATAGAATGTGCTGCCCTTGCCAGCATCGCTATGAATTCCGATATGGCCGCCGTGCATTTGGATAAGGTGCTGACAGATTGAAAGTCCAAGCCCTGAGCCGCCAACTTTGCGGGTGAGTGATGCGTCCACCTGGGAGAAAGGCTGGAATAGCTTGGACTGATCTTCTAGTGCGATACCAGGGCCGGTATCGGTAACGCTGACCATTACCATGGGTTGCCCTTTTGTCGATTCCTCGACGTGAGCTTTGACAACAATTTCACCTTCATCGGTGAACTTGGCTGCATTGGACAGGAAATTAATCAGCACTTGGCGGACGCGCATCGCATCTGCCCGGACCAAGGGTAAGTCTGCCGGAATTTCACGCTTCAGGGTGATAGGCTTGTCTTTGATCAAACCGGTCGCAGTGGACATAACACTAGAGATCAACTCTGCCATGTTGACCTCGTCGAAAGTTAGTTCCATCTTGCCGGCTTCGATGCGAGACACATCTAGGATGTCATTGATCAGCCCCAGCAGATGTTGGCCGGAGTTGAAGATTGCAGTCAGGTCCTGTTGTTGGAGTTCGGTGATTGGCCCATCAATACCTTTCAGAATCACGCGTGCAAAGCCGATGATCGAGTTGAGCGGCGTGCGCAACTCATGGCTCATATTGGCTAGGAACTGACTCTTAAGGCGATCCACTTCGCGCATCTCTTCAATTGCTTGTTGGGCAATGTTATAGGAACGTGCGTTATCAATTCCCACAGCAATCTGGTCGGCGAGTAGTTGTAGAATGGCGATTTCGTCCTCAGAGAAGGCATTCACTTCGGTTGATTGGATGTCCAGCACGCCAATGATGCGGCTACCAATTTTCAGTGGAATGGCTGCTTCTGCTTTTGTCTCAGGCAAGAGAGGATTGTGCTTATGAATGGCATCTAGGGCGGTGTTGTTCACGGCAACCACTTCGCCTCTACTTGTAGCTTTGCCAACCGTAGAGTTGGAGCCGACAGCCAGTGAATGTTTGCGTTCCTTCAGTTTTCGGCCCGCCTTACCGGTCGCTTCTTGAAGGACGGCGTTGAGACCGGTCTCTTCGATGATAAAAATGCTGGCGTAATAGAAACTAAAACGCTCTACGATCAGGTTTACAGAACGAGTAAAGATGGCTTCCAGATCAAGCGTGGAGGTTACCAGTCGCCCGATTTCTGCAGACGCTGCCAGATATTCGTTTCTTCGCTGTATAGCCTCCTCATTTTCTTTTCGCTCGGTAATATCGGTGTGAATAGCCAGGAAGCCGAGAATATCTTCTTTTTCGTCGAGAATTGGACTGTTTGTATCAGCAACGGGAACAAGGCGGCCATCCTTTGCTTTGTTAATGATTTCTCTGGAAACAGTGTTTTTGGCGAGTAGCGCTTCCCAAAAATGTCTGTAATCTTCTTTTGACAATAACCCAGACTTAAGTATGCGCGGGTTTTTACCAATCACCTCATCTGGGGTGTAACCATAGACGGTTGTAAAGGCTGGATTTGCGTATACGATCGTTCCTGCAATATCTGTCATGAAGACTGCATCTGCAGAGCGTTCTAATCCCAGGCGGAACTTGCGACTTTCCTCGAAGAGACGAGCATTTTCAACAGTAAAGCCAAGCTGTCCGCCAATCGTTTGAGTGAGCCTAACAATGTTTTCAGGTATGGCTTGGTTAAGGTAGCGGAAAATGCACAGTGTACCCAAGGTACGACCCTTCGATTCAACTGGGATACCAATATAACCGCGCAACCCTGCATCTACTTCCCTCTGTACATTGACACCTGCCGGGGCACCGGTGCTTATATCTTGAATCACCAATGATTCACCAGATTTATATACGCAGTCGCAAAGTGAACCTTCAAGACCATGAGCCGGATCATCAGGGGATTCTCCAGGCATCCCAGTACGGATGGCGCGTTCCAATTTCCCGCGTGTCTCATTAAAAATGGTGATGAGGCCGCCATCGAACCCGGATATTTCAAGAACCTTTTTCATAACGGTTTCAAGAATGGATTTTAGATCAAGTGTCTGGCTGGCAGCGGTGATGACTTCATTCAAAGAAGCAAGTTCTTCGCTGCGCCTTTTGGTCTCATCAAATAGACGGGTGTTCTCAACTGCAATGGCAGCTTGTTGCGCCAGGCTCTCAAGAAATTCAAATTCCGTTTTTGCAAACTCTTCTCCGGGCCCCACGCGCCAGACAACCAGCAAACCGTTTAGTATATCTTGCGACATAATGGGAGCAGCCATCAGATGTTCGTCTGAAGCGTTTTCGGTCCCTTTTATGGTGACGGCACGCGGGTCATTTGTTACATTATTTACAATTTCTCCAACTTTGGCGCGAGTAATATATCCTAGAATTCCTTCGCCAATCACTAGCGGATCATTTTTGATTTCATCAGCTTCTTCGCCGATGGCAGTAATTGCCATAAGCGTTTTGAATTCGGGATCTGGAACATACACTGCAGTTGTGACCGCATTCAGGATTTCTTGCGCGCGTAGTGCAATACGTTCGAGAACGGTCTGTAATTCGAGCGTAGCTGAAATTTCGCGGCCGACCTCTGCCAGTGCGGTCATTTCCCTGGCACGTCGTTGCGAATCTTGGAATAAACGCGCATTTTCCAGCGCAAGTGAAAGTTGGTCTGCAACTTGCTTGACCAGCATTTGTTCTTCAACTCCCCATGAGCGCTGTTCTGCTTCGTCGACAATTTTTAAAGTTGCCCAGTTTTTTTCATCTGTCCGGAATGCTGTCGACAGCATGGTAGAGATGGAAATGCTCTTATCAGTAAGTGCAGAAGTGTTTTCCGTAACGGTAGAGATATTTATCCGAGAAAAGGGGTCCGGGGATTTGCTTGCAGTCGGCGCCGATAGAGCGGTAGCGGTCCTTTTGGATGCTTTCCTTTCGTTCGTTGCCGGACCTTTGACCTGCTGCGTTTCCGCTTCCCTGTTTATCTCGTCGAAAAGTTTGTCAAGCCTGTTGTTTGTCTTTTTCTTTGGCATATTCCATTAACTCCTGGGCCAGGACTCGGTATTGTTGTGAACCACGGCTCTTTGGTTTGTACTGAGTAATTGGCAGACCTGCAATCGGGCTTTCTCGCAATTTGGTGTCGATTTCGATAACGGTCTCAAAAAGACCCTTCCCAAAAGTATTTCTTAGCTGCTCTTCAATATTTCGGTGTGTGCGGTTTCGCCGATCTAGCATAGTGATCAGAATACGATATGCAAGGTCAGGATTGTTTTCTTGCCTGACGCGCCGAATCATTCCCATCATGTTGCGGAGCGCATAAGCAGAGAAGAACTCGGCTTGTGTGGGAATGATCAATAATTTTGCTGCGCTTAGCGCGTTGTGCGTAATTGCTCCCAGAAATGGTGGGCAATCGAACAAGATATAGTCATATGGAAGAGGAGACGCATTATCAATTGCCCGCCGTAACGTGGCAGAATAATTTGTACGGATGGGTAGATATTGTTCTGCACTATCGATATTGGGATGCGCAGGGATAATGTCTACGTTTTCGATTTCCGTTCGCTGTTTAGCGCTTAGAAGCGGGGCCGCCTCGACTAGAATATTGCTGGAAGATATGGATACTGCGCTGGTTTCTAAACCAGCAGCCAGGGTCAGATTGGCTTGTGGATCCAGGTCGATCATAAGAATTCTTTGTCCTGCCTCGGCCAGGGCGGCGCCAAGGGAAATGGTGGTTGTAGTCTTAGCTACTCCACCCTTTTCATTGGAAACAGCAATTGTGTATGTCATTTTTTTCCTCCAGTGGTACTCTGTTCGCTTTTTTTGCTCTTCCTGGGTGGATTTGAGGGAGTTTCTGGCATTGGTTTTGCCTTTGATTGTTGTAAGGTATGAGGCACCAACTGAACCTTTGTTGCCCCAAGTGCGGTTTTCAACTCGTCGAGGGCAGTTTGGATCATTACATCCGGGTCATTGGTGCTTCGGATTTTTGCCGTAATGTCTGTAACAAGCCGTTCACGCTCTGCGCGGCGGGTAGTTTCTTCGAATAACCGGGCATTTTCCGCAGAAATGGCAACGCGTTCTGCAACAGCCTTGATCAAGTCCATCTGATCTTCATTCACTTGTCCTGCCTCTGGAACTTGGATTGCAAGGGTACCAATTGACTCGCCGCGCAGCATAATTGGCACGGAAATTCCGGGACGTCTACTTCGATCACTGCGCCTATCTTTTTCGATCTCACTCAGACGCTCAATGGGTGTAGCGCCCATTGCAGAGTAGTGATAGCCTTCCAGTTGCTGTTCCTTTGGCATGCGTCCCCAGGCCTGACGCAGATATTGGCGATAGAGGGCTTCTGCTTCGGTGAGAGACTTGCTTGATTCTTCAAACAGACGGGCATTTTCGATCGCCAGGCTGACCTGGTCGGCAAGAATTAACAATATTTGCAGGTCGTCTTGGTCAAAAGCAGCCGGCTCTGTGCTCTGCACGTCTAGGACACCCACTATTTTTCCGCTGATCGTGAGCGGGAGCGCCATTTCAGAGTGCGTGTCTGGGAGGTCTGGGTTATTAAAGAATGTTGCATCCTCACCAACATCCAGTGCAATACGAGGGGCGCCTGTGCCGGCGACACTTCCAACGATACCTTGTTCGCCAATCTTGAGTTGATGCCTGCGCGCAAGCATGCGTTGTCCGCCCTCGCTATTGGTTGCGCTAAGTGTGGCATATCGATTGCTGGCATCGTTTAGGAAGATACCAACATGGTAAAAGTTGAATTGTTTACTGATCAATTGTGTGATCTTGGGTAGCAATTCTTCCAGAGTGCGGATGGATGCGATTGCATTTGCTACCTGTGTGACGGCTTCGAATTGGGTAGCGCGTTGTTGATTGCGTTGATTTGCAGATTCCAACTCAGCACTGCGGATTTCCAATTCAATAGTACGTTCCTCAACCCGTTGTTCTAGTGAAACCTGAAGTGCTCTGAGTTCTGCATTGGCCGCAATTTGCGCAAGTTCGTTTGTGCGTGTTATCTCAACAGCTTGATTCAAGCGCCCGATCAGCAGATTTAGAATGCCTGAACTGGCAAAGAGCAGGATGATTCCGATCACAATATCATCGATCCCCGTCCTGGCCGCCATGGTGGTGGTGGTTATGCCTAGCATATCCAATGTGCCGAGAAGGATTATTGCCAGAACTGCAAAAGGAAGGGTTGTTGTTATTGCGCGCTTGCCCTGCAAGAGCATGGCAATGATGATAATTAATGGGTAGGCTACTACTGAAATATCATGGATCGAATTTGCCCCGAATGCAATGATAGTGACTGCAATGATGAGCGCGATCGGCACAATGGCCCTGGCCATGATGATTCTGCCGCGTAGAACCAGAGCAAGGGCAGCGATTTCCAAAAGACCAGCGACAATCAGGACGGAGATTGTAACGGACGCTGAATCGCTGGGGTCAGCAACAACCGCAATAATTGGAAGGAGCGTGGCAAACAAAGTAAAGAGCAAGATATTCCGTGTAAGACGGATATATGCTGGATCTTGGTCTTCAGGGGTCTCGAAATATCGAATGATGTTATCAAACATACCCATTCTCCTAGGTGTTATACCCGTTCTTCCCGGGATTTCTCCTGGTTGCTCTGGAATTGAATAACAATTTCAGAGCCGGGGATGCTTTTTCCTAATTCCTCAACAGCTGTCTGTAACACATTCCGCATGTTTACAGAGGCACCAATTTTCGCTGTAATGTCGCCGATTTTTTGTTCCTTAGCTGCTTGGCGTTGGGAGATTTCCAGCAAGCGGGCTCCTTCCAGCGCCAGTGCAACGCGTTCCACAATGGCCTGAATGATATTTATTTCTTCCTGGGTGTACTCCTTTGGTTGCTTTCCAAGATCGATGTCCAGGTTACCAATAGTCACGCCACGAAGTTTAATCGGTACTTTGTGAACGGAACTATTCTTAGCTTTCTTGCCATCCCCTTGCAAGGAATCTAAGATCGGCTCGAGGCCAGACGCCTTGGCACGGTATCCCTTAATACTAGAAGTGGTTGAATACTGTTCCCATTCATTTTGAATGTAACGTTGGAGGTTTTTTTCAAGTTCTTTGAAAGCCTGCTGAGACTGCTCGAATAAGCGGGCATTTTCAATAGCAATTGCTACCTGATTGGCCAGCGTACTGAGCACATCGATATCATCGCTGGAAAAAGCATTGGGTTGGTCACTTTGCACATCCAACACTCCGATTACATCCCTGCCAATGACTAATGGCAGAGCTATTTCTGATCGGGTGGCAGGCAAGTCTGGGTTGTTAAAGTAAGTTGCATCATCGCCTACATCTAAGGCGATACGTGCTCTCTTCTGGTCAATGGAATAGCCCACGATGCCTTCCTGCCCAATGCGTAGCTTGTGGTTGCGGGCCAGCATTTTCTGCCCACCTTCGCTATTGGCAGCGCGCAGCACAGCGTATTCCTTATCATCGGAGAGGAGGAATATACCAGCATGATAGAAACCAAAACGCTTGCTGATGGTTTGAGTGATATACGGTAGAAGTTCATCAACATCTTGCAGGGAGGCCACTGAACTGGCTACCTCCGCAATCGCTTCAAGCTGAGATGCGCGTTTCTGGATTTGTGCGGAACTCTCTTCTAATTGTGCAGTTCGTTCAACCACTCGCTGTTCAAGAGAGCTGATCAAATCGCGTAGCTGATTCACCATGTTATTGAAGGTAGCTGCCAGGGTTCCGGTCTCGTCGTTTGTTTCTACGTTGGCTTGAACTGACAGATCGCCTGCAGCTAGTTTTTCGGCAACGGCATTGAGACGGATAATGGGTCCGGAAAGAGTTCGCGCAAGACCAGTAGCGGCAATTCCGGCAACAAAGGCGATTGCTAAAGTCCAGAGCAGGATGTTCCGCGTTTGGGTCTCGACCGGTTGTAATGCTTCGGTTTTTTCCTGCAAGACGATTACGCGCCAGTTTAAATTCTCTACTACATCCATACCTTGGGATATGTTGTTATATGATTTCACTGGTGCGGAACTTGCCAAGACATTGACACCGTTTAATAGGAACTCCGTTTCCATGTTATTAGACTCTTTGATTGCTATTAGGTCAACAGTAGCAAACTCATGGAGTGTTTCGTAATTACCGTTCTCATTGACTTGCAACCTGAGAAATCGATCTGTGGGTTGATGTATGACGGCATACCCGGTTTCCCCAATCAAACTGTTGATGAGGAGGTTAGTCAAAATATTAAAATTAACCGTCGTATGAAGGACGCCCACAAATTCATCACTGCCACCGGAATAGACTGGTACGGCAATGTCAAGCGCAATCGTCCTGGTAGTCGGATTGTAGATAGGTTGACTGATATATTGGCCATCTGCGTGGGCAATTCGCCACCATAATGCATCAGCTTGATAGAAATTGGATGTAAGAGAAGTGGATGCGATATTGAACCCCCATTTATCGGTCAATAAAATATCAGCATTTTCCGGAAAGGCCTTTTGAAACTTGTGTAACTCTGGAGAGAGGTTATCGAAAAGTACCCCAGCCACTAAAGGATCAGCCTCATCATTGGCTGTGACAGCGGCTCTCCAAGTTTGGTTTAATTGTTCGATAGTGGCTACATCCTCACTGTAGGGACTTGCCAGGCTGGCTAACTCGGCTCTATCTTGGACAGCCTGCGTGATGGCGAGCTCATGAAGTTTCTCGAATTCGCTTTGGATCAATTGTCCAACTTGAGAAGCCAGGGAATTTGCAAGTACAGTCTGGTTATTTATAATTTCAGCAGTAAGGCTGGCCCTTAATGATAGATTGGTCAGATAAGCCACTATTCCTACTGAAGCTACCACAGTAGTTATGAAGACAACGATCATCTTGGTGCGCAGAGAAAAATTACGAAACTGGCGAAAAGTGAAATTACTTCTATTCATTTCCTTGCATCCTTTGGACAGAACGCGCCGAGCACAAAACCGTTTATTTTCATAAGGCATCTACCCTTCTTCGGCAATTCCAATTTTAAAAACCACCTCGGATGCACTGAGGGCTTTTCGAAGCTCACTTGCCGCTACTTGCATGATGCGCTCAACTTCTGCTGATGCGCTGACCTTGGCCGAAATATCGCCGATCATGCTTTCCATGGCTGCCCGTCGCCGTGATTCTTCGAGTAGCGTGGCATTTTCGATCGCCACGCCAACGCGTTCGGCCAGGGCTTGTGTGATGTCAACTTCGTCTGGGTCCCATTCCC
>CAZLOC010000010.1:0-1181 GCA_964560935.1 uncultured Anaerolineaceae bacterium
TAGAGTGGTGCCGTCGCTGCGCAGGATAACCGCTGTGCGATACTTTTCTTTCTCAAGTCCCAGCTTCTCGTCAACTTTGACGATCACTGGGCCGCCTTCCGCGCGCTCGTCTTCGGCGATGCCTCGTTCGAGCAACTCGTTCACAATGGCCTTCGAAGGCTCATCTACTTCGCTTTCGAAGAACCACACATCGATTTCGATCCCCAGCATGGATAGGATATCGCGCAGTTCTTCCATGCTCCATTCGCGCGTCTCCAGCCACAAGGCGCGGATGGCAGGATCGCCCGCATCCCATTTGCGATACATCTCGCGCCGTTCGGCGTCATAGGCTTCGCGTTGTGCCTTTTCTTCGGCAGTTTCGTTTTCTTTAGGTTCCAGCAGGTTGGTGGCTTCGCTATAAATTTTCAGCAGCCACTGTCCGCGTTCATGTACGTTTCGCGGTTCCTGGCCCTTGTAAAATTTGTTATAAGCCCATAGCACCGTAATAACGCCCAGTCCAATGTCACCGGGGTACGAAGCCCGGACGGTCTCGAACCCGGCGAATTCCACAATCCGCGCCAACGACTCGCCCAGGATGGCGTTGCGCGCGTGCCCGATATGGAACGAGTGATGCGTGTTGGGTTGGGCATATTCGACCATCACCCGCTCGGATTTCTTCGTGCCTTGACCGAAGTCCGCGCCCTGTTGCAGGATCGTATTGACAACTCGGGTTGCATATTCCTCGGTCGAAAAATACAGATTAAGATATCCCTTGACCGCTTCGATGTGGCTGATGCCCTTCACGCTTCCGATCTGGACCTTGACCTGCTCGGCAATCTCCTGCGCTCTCTGCGGGACGGGTTTCCCAGT
Organism: uncultured Anaerolineaceae bacterium; assembly: GCA_964560935.1. Taxonomy (GTDB): domain Bacteria; phylum Chloroflexota; class Anaerolineae; order Anaerolineales; family Villigracilaceae; genus JAABUE01. The sequence continues at coordinate 850 of CAZLOC010000010.1, forward strand.
CCCTTTCCCGGCGCGGGCTTCATTCGCTGCCGTTTGAAAGAAAGACGTTGAAATGCCCCATTCTCCGTTGAAGGGAATGGGTTGCCACTTGAGTTCCGCCAGCGGAATATCGCTGCGTGTACAAAACTCTTTGATCTTGGTTTCGATGCTTTTTTGTTGGTCTTCAAACATGGGCTATCTATTATGTGCCTGTGGATTGTTGGAGCGGGGGGATTATATCATGTTGGCAAGCACGAAAAAGCGGGAGGCCTTCCCGGCGCTCCCGCTTGCAAGATCACAGGTTGCGTTTCTTATTCGGATTTCTTGCTGGACTTCTTTGCAACAGCCTTCTT
>CAZLOC010000010.1:1281-24497 GCA_964560935.1 uncultured Anaerolineaceae bacterium
CTTCTTTGCAACAGCCTTCTTGGTGGCTTTTTTCTTGGGCGTTTCTTCTGCTTCGACCGCATCTTTTTCCTCAGCCGGTTTTTCACCCTTTGTAGATTTCAACTCTACATCGAGGGATACAAGGCGCTTCATCAGACGGCCTTTGCGGCGTGAGGCATTATTTTTATGGATAACGCCTTTTTCAGCAGCCTTATCGAGGGCGCTGATAGCGTGTAAAACACTGGTTCGCGCTTCTTCCGGGTTATCGGCATCCATTGCGGAGCGTGCATCACGCACAGCGATGCGAGCTGAACCACGATAGACGCGGTTGCGTAAACGGCGCTTTTCATTTTGCTTATTGCGTTTGATCTGAGACTTGATGTTTGCCAAGGTCTTTCTCCTGAATAATCTTTCCAACGTGCACGGCTGGATATTCTACATGAGGGAGGGGGATTTGTCCAGCCCAATTTACGGTGTAGCCGTAGCAGAGGGCGTTCCCGCCGCCGGGGTGAGCGGTGTGCTCGTCGGCGGGAAGGTCGCCGTAGCTGTGACCAGGTTTACCGGGATGATCAGTTGCTGCCCGACGAAAATGGCATTCGGGTCATCGAGCTCATTCTCTGTGATAATGTCGTCCACCGTGCTGTTGAACAGGGCCGCAATCCCGGCTAACGTGTCGCCAGCCTGCACGGCATAAGTTAGTTTTGTACCGCGTTGCAAGTCTGCCGGGATGGGTGTAGCTGTTGGGAGCGGCATGCCGGGGTATGGCAGCAGGATTTCCTGCCCAGGATAGATGATTTGGGTGGTGGGGTCGATACCTGTTCCAGCTTCCTCGTTGTATGGATTTAGTAAGAGGATAAGGGCCACGCCATCATCCCCAAGGTTTTGATTCTCAACAATGGTTGCCAGGAAATCGCCTTCTTGCACAGTATAAGTATAGGGTGCGCTGCGCGTGGGGGTCGGTGTCTCCGTAAACGTCGCTGTGACGGTGGGAGTTTCCGTTGGGGTATAGGTGAGTGTTGGAGTGAAGGTCAAGGTCGGGGTAGGGGTCTCGGTAGCGAACAAGGTGTTGAGCGGCTTGCTCGGCCCGGTCAACCAGACGACCAGCAGGATGATGCCAATCAAGACTAACAGAACGGCTCCGCCCCAAACGACGAAAACCTGGTTTTGCTGCCGTCGTTTTCGATATTTATCAATCACGCTGCGTGTCGATTTTTTGTTGTCCATTCTTCTGTCCTTGTTTTTGCAAAAGGTGCGCCTAGTGGATCAAATCCCACCCGACGCTTGCAAACACATTCTACCTGATGTTTCAAGATTCTGGTAATGTTTAGGACTTCGCGTAATCGATAAAGTTCAGCTTGGTTTCAAATGTGCACACAGGAAATCGCCGGTATAAGATCCTTTCGCCACACATAGTTCTTCCGGCGTGCCTTCGGCCACCACTTCGCCGCCCCGGTCGCCGCCTTCCGGGCCCAGGTCGATGATCCAGTCAGCAGTCTTGATGATGTCGATGTTATGCTCGATGATCAGCACCGAGTTGCCCGCATCTACCAGCCGTTGCAACACCTCGATCAGCTTGTGGACGTCCGCAGCATGGAGTCCGACCGAGGGTTCATCCAGCACGTACAGGGTCCGGCCTGTGGCGCGCTTCGACAGTTCCTTGGCCAGTTTGACGCGCTGGGCTTCGCCGCCGCTCAGGGTGGGGGCGGGCTGTCCGATCCGGATGTACCCCAGACCCACTTCATCCAGTAGTTGTAGTTTGCTCGTCATCTTAGGGAAGGCCGAGAATTCTTTCAGGGCCTGCTCAACCGTCATGTCCAGCACATCGGCGATGCTGTGCCCCTTGAATTTGACCTGCAGTGTTTCGCGATTGAAGCGGCTGCCATGACACACGTCGCAGGGCACGTACACATCTGGCAGGAACTGCATCTCGATGCGCAACTGCCCCTGTCCCTGGCAGGCCTCGCAGCGCCCGCCGTGCACGTTGAACGAGAAGCGCCCGGGCTTGTAGCCGCGCACTTTGCTCTCGGGCAGTTCGGCGAACAGCTTGCGCATCTCGTCGAACAGGCTGGTATAGGTACCGGGGTTGGAGCGCGGCGTGCGCCCGATGGGTGACTGATCGATATTGATGATCTTGTCTAGTTGCTCCACGCCCTCGATGCGCTCGTGCTCGCCGGGCAGGGTATGCGCGCCCATCAGTCTGGCTGCCAGCGCGTTGTAGAGCACGTCGCTCATCAGTGTGGACTTGCCGCTGCCTGAAACGCCTGTGATGCAAACCAGTTTCCCCAGCGGGATTTTGACGTCCATGCCCTTCAGGTTGTTCGCTTTAGCCCCAACGATGGTCAGCATTTTGCCGTTCCCTGCGCGCCTCTTCTTCGGGACCGGAACCTGCTTCCGCCCCGAGATGTACGCGCCGGTGAGCGAGTCGGGACACTTGAGAATCTGCTCGAGGGTGCCCTGGCAGACGATCTCGCCGCCGTGTTCCCCCGCGCGTGGACCCAGGTCCAGCACCCAATCAGCGGTGCGGATGGTCTCCTCGTCATGCTCTACAACTAAGACAGTGTTTCCAAGGTCACGCAAGCCGAGCAGTGTGTTGAGCAAACGGGCGTTGTCACGCGGATGCAGGCCAATCGAAGGCTCATCCAACACATACAGTACACCAACCAGCCGCGAGCCAACCTGTGTCGCCAAACGGATGCGCTGCGCCTCGCCGCCGGAGAGTGAACCTGCCGAACGGTTGAGGGTCAGGTAATCCAGGCCCACATTGACCAGGAAGTTCAGCCGCTCGTAGATTTCCTTGATGACGCGCTCGGCAATCGCTTTCTGGCGCGCACTCAGCGATGATTTCTTGCCGGAAATCTTCTCGATCCATTTTAAGGCAGTCAGGATAGGCCAGCCAGTCACCGTGATGATGTTGACATCGTCGACAGTCACGGCCAATGCCCCCGGGTTGAGGCGAGCGCCGCCGCAAGTTGGGCAGGGACGGTCGGACATGAATTCGCTGATCTTGGAGCGGATGTATTCCGAGTTGGTCTCGCGGTAGCGGCGTTCCAGGTTGCCGATCACACCCTCGAAAGCGCGCTTGAACTTGAATTCATTGCCGTTGGCGTTCCTGTAGCGCATTTCGATCTCTTTGCCATTCGTGCCGTACAGGACGATGTCGAGTTGCTGTTTGGTCAACTCGTTGACCGGTTTATCCAAATCGATCTTGTAGACGCGCGCTGCCCCTTCGAGCGACTGCCAATAATAGCCGCCTTCTTCTTTCGGGCCGCTCCACTCCATGCTGGCGATCGCTCCCTCGTTCAGAGACCGTTCCGGTTCCGGAATGATGCGGTCAGGGTCGATTTCCAGTTTGTTGCCTAGGCCCTGGCAGTCCGGGCAGGCACCGTGCGGTGTGTTGAAGGAGAATGTGCGCGGTTCGATCTCCGGGACGGTGCTGCCATGTTCGGAACAGGCCAGGTGCTCGGAGAAGTGGACGTCTTCGCCGCTGTCCACATTGTTGATAGAGACGTAGCCCTCGCCAAATTTCAAGGCTGTTTCGACCGAGTCGGTCAGGCGCGTGCGGGCGGCACCCTGTTCGTCTTCGTTTTCTTCACGCTTGATTACCAGGCGATCTACCACAGCTTCGATGGTGTGCTGCTTGTAGCGGTCGAGCGCGATCTCATCATCCAGGTTGTAGACTTCTCCATCCACACGGGCGCGCACGAAACCAGCCTTGCGGATTTCTTCGAAGACGGCCTGGTAGGTGCCCTTACGTCCGCGTACCAGCGGCGAAAGGATCAGGATGCGGCTGCCTTCGGGCAGTTTTTCGATGGCGTCTACGATCTCTTGCGCGGACTGCTTGGTCACTTCTCGTCCGCAGACCGGACAGTGTGGAACGCCCGCCCGTGCGAACAGCAGACGCAAGTAATCGTAGATTTCGGTCACCGTGCCAACAGTAGAGCGCGGGTTGTGACTGGTGGATTTCTGATCGATGGAAACGGCAGGAGACAGGCCTTCGATGTAATCCACATCCGGCTTGTCCATCTGGCCGATGAACTGGCGCGCGTAGGCCGAGAGCGATTCGACATAACGCCGCTGACCCTCGGCAAAGATGGTATCGAACGCCAGGGATGACTTTCCCGAACCGGACAGGCCGGTGATGACCACCAGCTTGTCGCGTGGTATCTCGACAGTAATGTTCTTCAAGTTATGGACGCGTGCGCCGACCACGCGAATGACATTGGATGACATGGGATTCCTTATAATAATTTTGGGACAATTAAATTATAGCACATATGTTTCATTAAAGCGATTTTGAACGCGCAAACAGTAATTATACCATCCGGCTTTTTTCCAAATTCTGTATAATCGGGGTATGTCAGTACTCTTGCGTGTGGAAAACAAATTCTCATTTTTATTGGTGCTTTTGCTGGCGCTCGGATTTGGCTGGCTGTTGTATGGGTTCGTAGAAGCGGAAACTGTTTCTCTGAAGGATTCTCCGCCTCCTATGCCAACTATCATCTTGCGCGCAGAGTGGGGAGCGCGTCCGCCCAACCTGGGTGCGCCGGAAGAGTTTGGCGCTTTTGACCCACGGACTAATCCTGCCGGTGTATTGACCTATCCCGATGATTTGCGTAGCGTGTTGAATACTATTGTTGTCCATCACTCGGCTTATCCCTATGCCGGGGCGGCCGAAATCCAGGACTTGCACATGGACCGACGCGGTTTTGCCGATGTGGCTTACCATTTCTTGATCGATTCCGAGGGAATCATTTACGAAGGCCGGGAAATCAATGTCCGTGGGGCGCACGTGCAGGGATTCAACACCGGCTCGGTCGGAATTGTGCTGCTGGGCAATTTCAATGATACAGAGCCCACACAACCCCAGATTGACAGCCTTGAGAGACTGGTGGATTACCTGCGCTATACTTATGAGATCAGATATTTGGCCGGGCACAAAGATTACCCCGATCAAGGCCCGGATGGCACAGAATGTCCCGGTGACAACCTGTATCCGCTATTGCCGGATATGGCGCGATCGCTGGGGATGAAGTATGGCATCGAAGGGTATGTCGATCCTCGAGATACGATAATTGAAATAAAATATTAAAATATCTGTACGTGTTATACTCGCTGCAACTTCTTAAATCCGGCGGGGTTAAAGTTATCAAGTCCTCGCCGGTAAGGTTTTTTAGTGCCGGAACTCGAATACAACGAAGCAGATGTGCTAAAGCGCGCCTCGCAGGGTGACCATGGTGCTTTTGGCGAACTCTACGAGCGCTACATTGACCGCATCTTCAACTATGTGTACTACCGGACGGGGAACACGCACGACGCGGAAGATATCACCGCTCGCGTTTTTCAGCGGGCGATGAACCACATTCACAATTACACAGACCGCGGCGTCCCATTCTCTGCTTGGTTGTATCGCATTGCGCACAACCTGGTCGCTAACTGGCATCGTGACCGCAGTCGTAGACAGGAAATCCCCATCAGTGATCTTCCTGTGCTACCCGCCAAAGGCGACCATCCGGAGGCCCAGCTTGTCCATACCGAAGAGCAGGATGCGCTTCTCAGACTCATCCGCAAGCTGCCACCGGAACGACAGCATTTGCTGATCCTGAAATTTGTCGAGAACCTCTCCAACGCTGAAATTGGGCAGATCATGGGACGCAGTGAAGGGGCTATCAAAAGCCTCTACCATCGCACACTTCTGGCGCTACGCGACCAGATAGGCGATCAAACTCAGTTCTGAAAGGAACATGTTCCATGCTTCGTATCTTAACCGATGGCGCTGCCGACCTGCCTTCTGGGTGGGACAGAGAGTACGACATTGATGTAATTCCAATCAATATTCATTTTGGGGAAAAAACCTATCTGCAGTTTGTAGATCTGGATTTCGAAGGCTTCTATAAGTTGGTAGGGGAAACAAAAGATTTTCCAAAAACCTCCCAGCCTTCCCCACACCAGTTTGTTGAGTACTACAAAAAGATTGCCCAGCCAGGCGATAGTATTCTTTCGATGCACGTCACCAGCAAGCTCTCGGGTACCTACGCTTCGGCGGTGGCGGCTGCGAAAGAAGTCAACGACATGTTCAAGGTGGTTACTGTCGATTCGGCGGGTGGTTCAATGGGTCTGGGATTTATGTGCCGCGCTGCCCGTCAAATGGAACGCGCAGGCAAGAGCGTGGAGGAGGTCGTCCAGTACATTGAATTAGTACGCGATTCGGTGCAGATCATCCTGACCCTCGATACCTTGGATTACGCTCGCCGCTCTGGTCGTGTGGGCACACTTTCGGCAGCCCTGGCTTCCGTGTTGAATGTCAAGCCGATTGCCGTTCTCAAAGATGGCGTGGTCAACATGGTGGACAAAGTGCGAACCCGCAAGGCTTCTTTGGAACGCGTTCTTCAAATGGGCGAGGCAGCATATGGTGATCAACCTGTGTACGTGGCTGTTGTGCACGCGCGCGATGCCGAGTCTGGCCAATCTTTGCTCGCTGAAGCTAAAAAACGGTTCAATGTAAAAGATTCAGTCATAACCGACCTGTCCATTTCTCTAGCCATCAACTTTGGCCCTGGCACGGTTGGACTGGTGTTATACCCCGCTGAGTAAGTGAGGAAGTATGAGCAAGCAACATGACCACCCCTCCCTCGAGAATTTAGAATCCCTGGAAGCGCATCTGGCCGGGACCCTGCGGCCTGTTGCGCCGCCCAAGGGCTTTGCCCAGCGCCTGCGGGACCGCGTCCGTTTGCCTGAGCGTGCAGTGTTTGTCAACCGCCTGCGTGACTGGAACCGCCTGTTCCTGGTCTTTGGTAGTGTCATGTCGGGCATGTTAATCGTCATCACCGTTGCCAGGGCCTTGTATTACATGGTCGGGCGCAGGAATATGGCGTAGGTTTTTCGAAAAACAAAAATTCCGAAGTCTTTGAGACTTCGGAATTTTTTATTCGGGCAGCAGTCCGTCGCATAGCTTGCGGGCTTCTGCCAGTAAATCCACATCGACGGGGAGTTTAAACTCCTCGGTGACGCGCAAGGTCAAATAGGTGGCAACCTGCTTCAGGTCCGGGGAAAGGTGCGGCTCTTCCGTAAGCAGTTGCAACAAATCATAGGCGCTCAGCGTGCGGATGGATTGTCCGCGGCGGGCATAGTATTCACGGATGGCGATCCCTGCCGCGCGGCGAGCGCAGACGCGTGCCTGGCCCTCATTGCCGCGCGCGCGGGCAGCTTCCGCGCGTTCGAATTCGGTTTGTAATTGCGCTTTCCAATCTTCCATCTTCGAGATTATACTTGCCGCATGGACAAATGGGAGAAACTTAAAGGGAAAGCGATCACTGCCTGTGGCGGCACCCTGAAAGATCCATCGCGCTACCCGTCGCGAGAGTACAAGGGCATGCAGGTTTACTTCTGCAACCAGGATTGTCTGCGCGAGTTCGAAGAAGACCCGGATCGTTTTATGTCAGGCCAGGTGATGCACCCGGTGGGGCGCGAAGAATAATGCGGTTCTCGTAAAGACCCGGCCGAACAACGAAAGCAGGCCAGGGTTTATCGCGAAGCGCAGATAGTGCGAAAAGGGGGTGAGGGTGGTATGTCAATAAAAAATTCGGACGGCTGTGCAACTGTCGCCCGAATTTTTTATTAATCCACAAAGCGATACTTGAGCAGAGTCCAGACCGCTTCGAAAGCGTCCTTGAGTTTGATCTTTTTCCCCTGCGAGTAATCACGCGGGTTGAAGGAAATCGGCACTTCGAAGATACGATATTTGCGTTTGAGCACTTTGGCTGTGAATTCCGGTTCGAAGTTGAAGCGTTTGGCGTGCAGGGGCATGCCCTCGATCACTTCGCGGCGGAACACTTTATAACCGGTTTCCATATCGCTCAGAATGGTATTGTAGAGGATGTTGGTCATGAAAGTGAGTAAGTGGTTAGCCACCATGTGCCAGAACATGACCACACGACGCGGTCCCCCCAGGAAGCGTGAGCCATAGACCACGTCTGCGATACCTTCTTCGAGCGGCTTGAGCAGGGTAGGATAATCGCGCGGATCATATTCCAGGTCAGCATCTTGAATGAGCATAATATCGCCTAGCGCGGTGTCCATCCCGGTTCGAACCGCTGCGCCTTTACCCTGATTTTTCTCGTGCAGCACGACGCGGATATTGCCCTGGTTGTCCATTTCTTTCAACAGATCGCGTGTGCCGTCTTTCGATCCATCATCGACCAGGACAATTTCCCAGGCAAGTTTGGTGTTTTGAACTCGCTTAACAATTTCACGAATGCTTTCAACTTCATTGTAAATGGGGATTATTACGGATAGTTTCATAGGGTGGGATTATAAACGAAAAACAACTTGGTAGTATTTCATTCTTGTAGCCATGCTATAATTAAAGTACCATCTTATTTCTGATGGGAGGCATTATGACCAATCCTTTGCAGAGAGCTGCTCCTTCTTCGACCGGTGGCCTTGGCTTTATGCCACCACAAATTACCAGTCTGGATGACACTGGCCTGAATCCACTCTGGTTACAAGATCTGGTATTGAAGGTTTTATACTTTCGCGGTTACTTGAGTGGTTTCAAGGTTGCGGAAGAAATTACGCTCCCTTTCGCGGGCGTGACCGATCAAATTCTGGTGACGTTGAAGACGGAAAAACTAATTGAAGTGAAATCATCTCAAGGGGGGTTAGGAGAGGGCGCATATACCTATGGCATCACGGGAGCGGGTGTCCAGCATGCGCGAGAAGCCTTGGAGCGCAGCCAGTATGCAGGGCCGGCTCCTGTTCCCTTCGAAGTATATAACGAGGCCATTCGCCGCCAGAAAAGTGGACGGCTGACCGTAACCACGCGCACCATGCGCCAGATCCTTTCACAGTTGGTTATTTCCGAATCGACCTTCCAACGCTTGGGACCGGCGCTGAATTCCGGCACATCCATCTTCATGTATGGCCCGCCCGGAAACGGCAAAACCAGTGTCGCCCGCGCGTTTGGCAACCTGGTTCTCAGTCAAAATATGTACATCCCGTATGCTTTATACCTGGATGGACAGGTGATCAAACTCTATGATGCCGTCAGTCACAAACTGGCTTCGGAAAGTGTCCCGGAAGCGCCGGGTACAACCACTGGCCGCCTGCGCACGAATACGCGTCGCGACCCGCGCTGGGTAAGGATACGTCGTCCATTTATTGTTACCGGCGGCGAATTGACTCTGGCGGGTCTTGATCTGGTCTTTGACGAAACGCACAAATTCTATGAAGCGCCTTTCCAGGTGAAGGCCAACGGCGGTATCCTGCTGATCGACGACTTCGGCAGGCAGCAGGTGCGGCCAAGAGACTTGCTCAACCGCTGGATTGTCCCGCTTGAAAACCGTGTGGATTATCTTACATTGCATAATGGTCGTAAAGTGGAAATTCCTTTTGATGTTCTGATTGTTTTTTCTACCAACCTTCCGCCCAAAGACCTGGTTGACGAGGCTTTCTTGCGACGCCTACGCCACAAGATTGAAATTGGCGACCCAAGCTACGAGGATTACCGCGAGATATTCAAGCGTGTTGCCGCTGCCAAGAAGGTTGAATATAGCGATCAGGGTCTGGCCTACCTGTTGCAGGAATGGTATATCAAGCGTAACCGCAAGCTGCGCGCTTCGCACCCGCGCGACCTGTGCGATCAAATCCTGGATATCTCCAGCTACCTCTCTGTGCCGCCCGTGATGAACCGCGATATGATCGATCGCGCTGCCCTGGCTTACTTTGTGGATATCTAATGCACGATTGGCCGCGCCCGTTGGTTCTCGCCCATCGTGGGGCTTCGGCGCACGCGCCTGAAAACACCCTATTAGCTTTTGAGCTTGCCCTCAAACAAGGTGCGCATGGCATCGAGTTGGATGCCAAGCTCAGCGCGGATGGGGAAGTGGTCGTCATCCACGATGCGAGCGTGGAGCGTACCACCAATGGTCAGGGTCAAGTTTCACAATTGAACTTAACTGCTCTGCGTGAATTGGACGCAGGCAGTTTTTTCTCTGACCAATTCCAGAGTGAGAAGATTCCTACGCTGGCAGAGGTGTTCGAGACGTTTGGAAAGCACGCAATTATTAATGTGGAACTGACCAACTATAAAACCCCGCGCGATCGATTGGCAGATAGAGTCTGTGAGTTGGTGCAGCGTTTTGGGTTGCAGGATAGCGTGCTGTTTTCGTCTTTTCTCCCCTCGAATCTTACTCGGACCCGTAGCCTGCTCCCGGATACCCCACGCGGACTCCTGGCCCTGGGCGGCTGGATGGGGTGGTGGGCGCGCTCATTCGGTTTCAACTTTGGCGATTACCAGGCGTTGCATCCCGGTCTGGGTGACGCAACCCCCCAGCAAGTGGCGCGCGTGCACCGCTTGAAACGCCGCATCCATGTGTGGACGGTGAACAGCGCGGAAGATATGCGCCGTCTCATTGGCCGGGGCGTGGATGGCATCATCACCGATGATCCGAAACTTGCCATGGACATAATACTGAAAGAACATGATCCCGTACGAATGGCTTGAACAGGCTGGTAGCCGAATTGCTCCCTTCATTCAACACACGCCGCTCACTTTTGATGCGGCGCGTAACATCTATATCAAATGGGAGAACCGCCAGGTGACAGGCTCGTTCAAGGCGCGTGGGGCGTTCAACAAAGTACTTCTACTCGAAGATTGGGAGCGTGAAGTCGGTCTCGTGGCCGCTTCAGCTGGCAATCATGGACAGGGCGTTGCGCTGGCCGGGCGGGAAGTTGGCGCCAAAGTGGAAGTATTTGTTTCGGAGAATGCTGTCCCTGCTAAAATAGATGCCATGCGTTCGCTAGGAGCAGTTATTCATACGGTGCCGGGTGGCTATCCGGAGGCCGAAGCAGCCGGCAAAGCCTACGCCGAGGGGCATAGAAAAACCTGGGTTTCTCCCTACAACGATGGACAGATCATCGCCGGGCAGGGGACAATCGGGTTGGAAATTATGAATTCCACTCTGCTATCAGGAGATGGGCCAGGGGTGAGTTCATGGCTCGTGCCTGTGAGCGGGGGCGGTCTATTGGCGGGGATAGGTTCATCTTTACGGAAGCAGGCACATCGTCCGCGCTTGATCGGGGTTCAGGCAGCGGTTGCTCCGTTCATGCATAGTCTATTCTATAAAGATACACAGGACGGTATCCCGGATCTTCCCAGTCTCGCTGATGGGTTGACAGGCGAAGTGGAGCACGGATCTGTAACCATCCCGATGGTCAAACAACTGGTGGACGAAATTGTGCTGGTCAATGAAGATGAGATTGCTCGCGCCATCGCCTTTGCATGGTTTGTATATGGAGAAAAGTTGGAAGGGGCTGGGGCGGTTGGTTTAGCGGCAATCATATCCAATAAGGTGGAGGAACGCCCGGCATTGGTGGTTGTTTCAGGCGGCAATGTACAGCCCGAAGTCCATGCTGAGATCATTCAGCGTTTTGCTGGAGAAGCATGGAACTAAAGCGTACGCTTACTTTGCTTCTTCTTGTCATGATGTTGGCGACGCTCGCGCCTGTTCCACTGGCCCGCGCTCAAACAGAAACGCCGCCAGCAGAAGTGATCCGCTTGCTGGAGACACTATCTCCGGAAGAGCGAGTGGGACAATTGTTTCTGATTACCTTTACTGGTACAGATACGAGTGCAGAGTCGCAAATCTATGACCTGGTTGCAAACTATCATGTTGGGGGCGTCGTTTTACAATCTGGAAACGACAATTTCACTGCTGCACCGAATACGGTAGAAGATGCATATCAGTTGATTGCCGCATTACAGAATATTGAGTGGGATAGTGCAACATCATCATTGCCTGATCCCAATACGGGAGCACCACCGCAACGAGCCTATGTACCATTATTTGTTGGTATCGAGCAGGAAGGTGATGGATATCCATTTGACCAAATCCTGAGCGGTTTGACTCCCATACCAAATGCCATGTCACTGGGCGCCACCTGGATGCCTGAGTTGGCGCAGCAGATCAGTGAAATCCAGGGCAGGGAATTGGCCGCTTTGGGATTCAACTTATACCTGGGTCCATCTTTGGATGTGTTGGATACACCCAACTTGGCTGCCCGCAGTGACATTGGTACGCGCTCTTTTGGTGGTGATCCGTACTGGGTAGGCGAAATGGGGAGAGCATTTATCAGCGGTTTGCATTCTGGCAGCGATGGGCGTATGCTGGTGATTGCCAAGCATTTCCCGGGCCTGGGCAGTTCAGACAGGCCTACGGACAGGGAAGTGCCTACTGTGCGTAAGTCTCTGGAGCAGTTGAAGCAAATCGAGTTAGCGCCTTTTTTTGTCGTAACTGGGAAGGCTCCCGATGCGCTATCTACTGCGGACGGGTTGCTGGTCTCACACATCCGTTTCCAGGGCTTTCAGGGTAATATCCGTGCGACCACGCGCCCGATCAGTTTTGACCAAACAGCTTTGAGGGAAATGTTGGCACTGCCAGAATTGTCCGGTTGGCGCAGCGATGGTGGTTTGATCGTCAGTGATGATTTGGGCAGCCGGGCAGTCCGTGTCTTTTATACGCCTTCAGGCGAAAGTCTGTCGGCGCCTTTGGTGGCGCGCGACGCCTTTTTAGCCGGGAATGACATACTTTATTTGGGGAACATTGTATCTGGCGATGCGGCGGATACATATTCAACCACAATAAGTGTTTTGAATTTCTTTGCTCAACGGTATCGTGAGGATCAAGCCTTTGCCCAGTTGGTCGATGAAGCCGCGTTGCGAGTTCTCACCCGTAAGTATCAATTATTTGGGCGTTTTCAGATTTCCGATGTGCTTGTAACGGATAGTGCACTTGCTGGAATAGGTCAATCGCAGCAGCTCGTCTTCGAAGTGGCACGTCGTTCGGCCACTCTTATCAGTCCAGATGCGCAAGCTCTTGCATCGGTATTTCCATCGCCTCCTGCTTTGCGGGATCGGCTGGTTTTCATTACAGATACCGTGCAGTACACGCAATGTAGCGATTGTCAGGCACGATTCTCATTATCTTTTACTGCCCTGCAGGATGCAGTGGTACGTCTCTATGGGCCGACTGCAGGCGGTCAGGTTTCAGAAGCACGCTTGAATTCCTATACCTTCGATGATCTGACAGCGCTACTCAATGGAGCGGAATTGGAAACCATGGTATCCGAAATCAATCGGGCTAACTGGATCGTGCTTGCCCTGACGGATACCAGCCGCGGACAACCAGAACTGATCAGTCGCTTCCTCTCCGAACGTCAGGATTTGCTGTTAGAGAAACGTATTGTTTTGTTTTCGTTCACTGCACCGTATTATTTCGATGCCACTGATATCTCGAAGTTGACCGCTTATTATGGTCTGTACAGCAAGCAGCCTGCCTTTATCGATGTGGCTGCGCGCCTGCTCTACCAGGAATTGCCCCCGGCGGGCTTTTCACCGGTTTCGATCCCTGGCACAGGTTACGATCTGATCTATATTACCCGGCCGAACCTGGATCAGGTCATCACGCTCTCTCTGGACACGCCACCTGCTACCGTTCCGACAGGCTCGCCTACTCCCCTGATTGGTTTTGCCACCCAATCGCCTGTCCCTTCTACCGTTCCCGAGCCAACCCCAATTCCTTTGCTGCGCATTGGTGATACGATCTATGTGCGCACGGGTGCAATCCTTGATCGCAACCAGCATATTGTCCCCGATGGGACCGTGGTGCGTTTCACGATGTTGTTGAGCGGAGAAGGAGGCGGGATCATTCAACAGGTGGATCAGGTCACCACACGCGGTGTGGCGCGGGCATCTTTTGCTCTGGAAAAACCGGGGCTGGTCGAGATCCGCGCTTCGAGCGAACCGGCGGTGCTCTCGGAAGTGATCCAGATTGATGTCACTTCCGGCCAGGCGGCTGCGATCACCGTGATACCGCCCGTTCCCTCTGAAACTATCGAACCGACTCCGCTTCCGCCCACGCCGGTAGAAGAAGATGAATTTGTTACCCTCGAAGGCTACCCGCGTTTGAGCGGATGGATGTTTGCAGTCATATTTATCGGGCTCAGTGCGCTCTTGACCTATTGGGCGAGCAGCCGGCTGCAATCCGGTCTTTGGGGTTGGCGCTGGGGGATATGTGTCTTGCTGGGGGGCCTGGTAGGTTACAACTATGCAACGCTTGGCCTGCCAGGCAGCACACAGGTCGTATTGGCAAACGGTATATCCGGTGTATTACTGATTTCGGGCGTGGGGGAACTGATTGGGTTGGGTTTCGCCTGGCTTTGGTCCCGACAGGCTTAACGAACCAGGGTTGTAATTAAACTGAGCAAGAATAAACCCGCAGCGATCCACAACAGAATACTATCAGGTGGAGACGTGATTGCACCCCAGATAGAGGGGTTTTGTTGCCTTGATACAGCTACAGGGGTGGTCGGTGGCTCGTGATAACCGAGCAGAGCCTGGCGCAAGGTTTCGATCGAGTCAGGGCGCTGGTCCGGGTGCAGGGACATGGCCCACAGGACGGCGCGTTCGGTGCGATTACTAACGGACGGGTTGATCTGTCGAAGCGGGAGCAGGCTTTCGGGTCGTAAGAAGCGTTTGCGCGCATCCGCCGGGGCTTCGTTGGTCAGTAGATGGTAGAACGTTGCGCCGAAAGCATAAATGTCTGCGCGCAAGTCTGTATGTAAGCCGTCGGCGCCATATTGTTCCAGTGGTGTGTATAAAGCTGTTCCCTGCCCATGAATAACCGTAATTGTGACTTCTTCCGGCGCCATGATCTTGACCAGCCCGAAATCGACCAGTTTGAGCAGGCCATTGGGAGTTAGCTTTAAGTTGCTGGGCTTGATATCGCGATGTACGATGGGTGATTCCTGGTTGTGCAAGAAGGATAGCGCGTCAGCCAGTTGGTTGGCCCAATTCAACACATCCTTTTCCGTGAGAAATTTTTTATGACGACGGGCGTCCAGCATCAGTGTGCGCAGGTCTTTTCCGGGCACATAATCCATCACCAGGTAATCGCGTTGCCCGCTGGAGAAGAAATCCGACACTTTAGGCAGGTTGGGATGGTCCAGGCGTGCAAGCACAGTGGCCTCGCGGAAGAATTGATCACGGGCCTGTAGCAGGACTTTGTCTGGGAGGTTGCGGTCGTAGAGAACTTCTTTGAGCGCGCAAAGACGGCCAGATAACCGCAAATCTTCGGCCAGGTAGATGGAACCCATACCACCCTGGCCGATCCGTTCGCGGACCTGGTAGCGACCACGCAAGACCTCTCCGTTCTTGAGAGGAAAAGACATATTCGTTTTAGTGTAGAAAGCAGGCTGTGCAGGGAAATTTTCGGCGTTGATTCTGCACAGAGATTCGCTTTTCTTCTATATTATAATTGTTTTCCATCATTTATTTATAGGAGTTACGCAGTTGAATGGAAGAAGCCGGTCCCCCCTTGTTTTCGGCAACTTTTCGCGAACTGCGTAAATTCTAATTTATTGAGGTTTTATGGAAATTTCACTGGAAGAATATCCCATGTTGGTCGCACAAGAAGGGCCGCTCAGTGACCAACGCTGGCCGCTGGCGCGGACGGTTGTGTTGGGCCGCGATTCGACCTGTGATATTGTCATTCCCGATCGGCAGGTCTCCCGGTATCATGCGCGCATCACGCCAACGCAGGAAGGCATGATCCTGGAAGACCTGGGTAGCAAGAACGGCACGCATTGCAATGGTACGCCGTTGACGGCTCCCCTGGTGCTTCAGGATGGGGATGTGGTGCAGATTGCGCTGGCACAGCAGTTCCAATTCCTGACTTCGGACGCGACCATGCCGCTGACCGAAGGCGTGGGCCGCTCCGGCCGTTTGATGATGGATGTGCGTTCGCGGCGTGTGTGGATCAACCAGCAGCAGCTCGTCCCGTCGCTTTCTGCGCAGCAATTCAAGCTGTTGTGGTTGCTTTATGAGAATCAAAGCCGGGTCATCAGCCGCGCTGACCTGATTGCGGTGGTGTGGGGCGAGGAGCAATCGGCAGGGGTCTCTGACCAGGCTTTGGATGCGCTCATCCGCCGCTTGCGGGACCGTTTAGCCTCGCTCGATCCGGCGCACCAATACATCGATACGGTGCGCGGGCATGGGGTGCGGTTGGATAACCCGGCTGTGTGAGTTAGATCCTAAAGGTCTTTGCGAAGCACCCTCGAACGAAGAGGAGAGGGCAAGACCTTTAGGATCTTTGAGACCTTATGGTTGAACATAAACTTTCTTTAGATCAAATTTACCAGGGGGATTGCACGGAAATCCTGAATTCTCTGCCTGAAAAATCGATTGACCTGGTCTTTGCCGATCCTCCCTACAATTTACAACTTTCACAGGAACTCTGGCGTCCCAATCTGACCAAAGTGGATGCTGTGGACGATGCCTGGGATCAGTTTTCCAGTTTCGAAGAATATGATGTATTCACGCGCGCTTGGCTGACTGCCTGCCGGCGTGTACTCAAAGATACTGGTACGATCTGGGTGATTGGCTCGTATCATAATATTTATCGCGTGGGGGCTATTTTACAGGATTTGGATTTTTGGATTCTCAATGATGTCGTCTGGGTTAAGATCAACCCCATGCCCAATTTTCGCGGGGTGCGCTTTACCAATGCGCACGAAACTTTGCTCTGGGCACAAAAGAACAAAGGTGCGCGCTACACCTTTAATTATCAAGATATGAAGGCCCTCAATGACGATTTGCAAATGCGCAGCAATTGGGTGCTTCCACTTTGTACCGGGGAGGAGCGCATCAAGTTCGATGGGCGAAAAGCGCATTCTACCCAAAAACCCGAAGCTCTGCTGTATCGGGTCATTTTGAGCAGTTCTAACCCAGGTGACATAATACTCGATCCGTTCTTTGGTACGGGCACGACTGGCGCAGTCGCTAAAAAGCTGCATCGTCATTGGATAGGCATCGAACGGGACAAAGAATATGTCCGCGTGGCGCAAAAGCGGATTAACGGGATTCAGGCTTCGGCTGAGGATGGATCGTTATTCGCTTCATCGTCCGGACGAAAGAGCCGTCGCGTTCCCTTTGGCCGTTTGCTAGAAGTAGGCCTGATCCAGCCGGGACAGCCCTTGTACTTAGGCGAATCTGGCGATATAGAATCTGTTGTTCGTGCGGATGCCTCAATACAATGTGGCGATTTGGTTGGCTCCATTCATCATGTGGCCAAGAAGTTATTGGATGCCCCTGCCAATGGTTGGGAGAAATGGCATTACCTTGATGAGGACGGACAAAAGCAACCTATAGATCGGTTGCGAAAGAAGTATCTGGAAATAGAAAACGATGGAGTCTGATAATAAAACTGACCGCTACCTTTTGGTAACGGTCAGTTGGCTTTATCCCATTTTCTTTTTCATCGAAAACTTCAAAGCCGTTTTGTACACACTTTCCAGCTTTTCTGACAGCTCTTTGGCCTGTTTACCGCCTTGAGCGCTCTTTCCTTGCGCTTCGAGTTGCGCCATCAGGCCGCTGAGGGTGCTCATAAAATTATCGTTGACCAGCTCTTCATTCTCAGCAAGTATCTTCTCAACGGCAACCTGGTCAGGCGCTTCGAGCAATTGCTCGATGAAAGCCACTTCTGGCGGCGGGGCGCTGGCCTCTTGCAGTACTTCCACCATTTTTTGTAGTTTGCCCATGCGGGCATAATCGTTCTTCTCGGAAGCCTGGCGTAGCATCTGGCTGACAAGATCCACTGTCTCTTGCGTGAACCCTTCCAGGTTTTCGCGCGTGGCCTTGGCTACATCTTCCTGCTCGAGTATTTTCTCGACCATGGCTTGAGATTGCTTGAAGCGTTCTTCCAATTGCCGATCGACTTCATTGACATAATCCAGCAGGTTCTCACGCAGTTCTTCCAGTTTTTTCTTCTCCCCGTCTTTAGCAGCATCGATTTTCTCGGTCAGGTTTTGAAAGAAGGTGTAGTCCATGCCGCCACGCGCCAAGCTGACGTAGGCGCGGATACGCGCTTCGTTAGGCGCTGCAATGACCAATTCGAGCAGCTTTTCTCGCGTAAGATTCTGCCCCCCCTCTCGCAGGGCCTTTGAGGCTGCGTCCAATTCCCCGTAGGATTCCTTCAGCCCGCGGCCGAACTCCGTCTCTTCGAGCAATTGATTCTGGATTTCAATCATCTGTTTGGCAACCGGTTCTTGTCCGCTGGCCATGGCGCTTTGCGCCAGGCGGCTGAACAATGCGAAGAACTGCTCGTCCAGCAGCGCGATATTCTGCTTGATGATCTCGGAACGAGCCTCTGTTCCGGAGACCTGGATCAGGCGTTCGACCAGCGTGACGCGTTCCTGTTGTTCCTTGATCATCTCGGGTGTAATGCCGTCCTTGCCCAGAATGGTTTCGATCATGGATTCATACGTAAGGTTGGCCTGCGCTTTGAACAGGTAAGCTTTACGCTTTTCGGGGGGCAGGCGGTCTGTGACTTGCTTGATGAGCGGGCCGATGGTCTTTTCCTGTTGATCCAGGGGCATCCCCAGTTCAGGAGGAAAGAATGTGAGCAGCAATTCTTTTTCATTATCGTGATAAACAACAGGAGTAGCCAGGCGGCCTTGATAGCCACAAAACGGGCAACGTAGCATGTTGGAGATGCCACCCAACAAGCGCTGCTTAGCGCCCGGGTCGGCGGTTACATCAAAAAGCTGCTCGACATTGGCTTGGATCGGCTGTCGGCATTGGGGACAAGAGATTTGAGTTTGAGGCATGAGTAATTCCGATTTTGGATTTATGTTCGCAGATTTTTTTACAAACGAAGCACAATTGTACCATCCGCTGGTTCGTTGCCTAGCGCGGCAGGGAAAAACAAATCCGGGCGCCAGAATCAGGTTTAGGGCGCTGTGTTCCCTGGGCCACTACCGCTCCGTTCTGTCTCAGGTGGGGCAAAGCAGGCGCAGGTGAGTTTGTCGAGGTGTCTACCCAGATGCGCCCGCCGTGGGCTTCGATGATGGCGCGGGCCAGATACAGTCCCAATCCAGCGCCTTTGGTATTTTTGACTGCCTTCGTCGAGCGGTAGAAACGGTCGAAGATGTGCGGCAGATCGTTGGCTTCGATGCCGGGGCCCTGATCGCTGACGCATACGATCACCTGTTCGGGGCGCACCTGCCCGCTAATGCGGATTTCGCCTTCGGAGGCATACTTGATGGCGTTGGAAATGAGATTGGAGAGTACTTGCTCGATACGGTTTTCATCCGCCAGCAGCACGGGGAAATCCTGCGGAAAAGCGACCACGAACGTATGCTTTTTAGACTGGGTGCGGAAGCGTTCAGCCAGTCGTTCGGCCATGGCGGGTAAAGATACATCAGCCCGACTGAGACTGAGACCACCAGCCTGCAAACGGGATGCATCCAGCAAGTCGTCGATCATTCTGGACAAGCGGTCTGCTTCCTCTTCGATGACAGCCAGGCTATCTTTGATAGTTGCCCGGTCCCACTTGGCGTCGTCGCGGCGCAGGGTGGAGGCATAGCCCTTGATGAGAGCCACAGGCGTGCGCAGTTCATGACTGACGATGGAGATGAAAGTGGATTTGATCTCCTCAGCGGTGCGGAAGTGGGTGATGTCGCGCACGCTGACGACAATGTTGCGCAACTTGCTATCGTCCGAGAGCAGGGGGGCATAGGTCACGCCGACAGGTAAAGGTGGCGGCTCAGGCCTTTCCAGGTCGCCTTCTACGTACAAAGTAGCATTGGGGGTGAGCGGCCAGCCGCCGCGTTCGGCTTCTTCGAGGGTGGTGCCCAGCGGGTCGCGCGCCCAGCGGATGATCTGGCTGTGGTCCTTGTCGCAAATTTCATCCTGCGATAGGCCGTACAGTTTTTGGAATGCCAGGTTGCAGCGTTCGATCGTATGGTCAGCTCTGAGGATTAAGATGCCGTCTGCCACAGAGTCGAGCAGTGCATCCAGACGTTGCTTTTCATAAGAGACCTGTCCGTACAGGCGGGCGTTGAAGACGGCAATGGCCGCCTGGTCGGTGAAGGATTGCAGCAACAGCCGGTCATTGGGGGAGAACAGGTCGGGATAATTGCGGAAAATAAAGATGACGCCGATGAGCTGCCCATGCGCAGACAGTGGCAGCGCTGTGCCGTTGAGCAGTCCCTGGCTGGCCGTGTAGGTCAGCTCCTTGAGCATGCGATTGAGTTCAAGCACGTCCAGTTCGCGGACTTTTTCTTCGGCCAGCAGAGGGGTGAGATAACTCAAAAAAGCGGGAGCAATTCCATGGGCGGTCGCGACGCCCCAGCCATCCTGCTCTTTGAGCGCGATCAGCCCGGCCTGTCCCGCCAGCATTTCAATGGAGATGCGCAAAATGCGCGCCAGCAGCTTCTCCAGGTCGAGTTCCTGGGTGAGGGCGCGCGAGATTTCGAGCAGGTAGTCCCGTTGACGGACGCGGAAATCAGGGAGCATGGTTTTGCCTTGGTGTAGAATATATTTTATCATTCGTGAATTGGTGAAGTGTTAGAATTATGTTGTATCATCATTAACGTGGAGTTTCGGATGGGAGCCGGTTCAACAACCGAGCATTTGGACAGCATTGCCCTTTTTACCTGATTGACTTAATGTATCTGTACAATTATTATCAGTAGGGTATCTTCTCAAAAAGAAAGGGGGAAGTGGGGTGTTCCGGGGGAGTGTAGCCCATCCGGACACCCCACACCTTGTGTCTTTTGAAATGATACACATGCAGTGTAGTTCAACAAAGTCACTTTAATCAAAATCGGTAATTTCTCTCGAATGTGACATTGTCAAGGTATTAGTCAGCGGAGAATGGAGATGGCAATCACAAGATTTCACCTGGAAGGGTTTGTAGTTACCGCAATCTTATGCGGATTGGTCCTGGCGGCCTGTGTGCCAGCAGTGGCTCCGGTCGATGATTCGCTGGTCAAGCCCTATTCAGGTGAGTTGGACAGGCGACAGCAGACCGCTCAGGCTGTTGCCCTGAATTATCCGGAGTTGAAGACAGCAGTTGTCGACCCAGCCTCCGGAGAAGTCCTGCGCTCGGAGGTTTTTGGCGTTTATCCCGCCCGCCCCAGCGATCTGTCCCAGAACCAGGCAACTTGCCCGGGGAAAGACTGTTATCGAGTGGATGTATATAACTATGCCACCAATACTACTATCTCGATCATTGTCAACGTCAAGGAGCGCATGGTAGTGCAATTCGTAGCGCTCGAATCGGTACAACCTGAAGTGCCGCCGTATCTGGCGGAGAGGGCTATTGAAATCGCTTCCACCTCGCCGGAAGTGATCGAAGCGCTCGGTTTCGATCCGTATCAAGTTGATCCGCTATATTACAATGTCAAAACTTCTCTCAAGAATACGGCTTGTGAGATCTCTGGTCACTTATGCGTTGCTCCAACATATGTTATAGAAGATCGTGGCCTGTGGGCTATTGTTGACCTGACCGATGAGCGTTTAGTTGGCGTGCGTTGGACGGATATGGGCGAGTCCACGGGTGGTTTTGTCACCCAGGAAATTTTGACGTATGAGGAGATTGCGGCTGAATATTGCGAGAAGTTAAACTCCTTGGAAGAGGGCCCTTGGTCATTCGATTACATCCTGACCAGTTCCGATGGCGTCAATCTGACGGACGTCCGGTATCAGGGCAGGCCGGTCTTGTCTAATGTCAAGCTGGTGGATTGGCATGTCAGCTACTCGCACCGCGATAAATTCGGTTATAGCGATTCAATCGGATGTCCATTGTTCAGTTCGGCTACCGTATTGGCCAGCGGTGCGCCGGAGGTCGAGCCAATCCTACAGGAAGGGCAGAGGATCGGGTTTTCTTTTACGCAAGATTTCCAGAATGCCAGTTGGCCTAAAACATGTATGTACCGCTACCAGCAGCGCTTCGAGTTCTTTAATGATGGCAGTTTTCGTGTGTTGGCGATCAACATCGGACAGGCCTGCGGTACCATTGGTACTTACCGCCCCAACTTACGCATTCAGTTTCCAATTGACATAGCTTATACCTTCTCGAATTGGAAGGATGGCGCATGGCAGCCCTGGGAAGTAGAACAATGGCAGTTGCAATCGGACGAATACTCCCCGCAGGGTGCTCAATTCCGTATCATGAGTGCCGATGGGACTGGTTACGATATTGTGCCGGGGAATGGCCAGCCACCGGACGACCATAAAAATGATAATGCCTTTGTGTATATCACGCACTATCATCCCGGAGAAGGAGATACCGATCTGTGGACCCTGGGTGAGTGTTGCAATACGGATTTCCGCCAGGGCCCCGAGCAGTTCATCGGTGATGTGCCCGAACCAATAATGGAGAGGCCGCTTGTGCTGTGGTATGTCCCTCAATTGGTGATCGATGTTACTCCCGGTTCAGAATATTGTTGGGCCGATACCAAAGTGGAGCAGGGGATGTATGTTCCTGTAACTTGGCCCTGTTATGCCGGCCCTCTCTTTCTGCCCATCCAACCCTGATTATGCCTAAGCGGGCTCGACAAAAGCGAATTAGAAAAGCGCAGTCATCGACACTTTCCAGGTCGATATTGTTTTTGGTTCTTTCGATAGCGGCAATGATGACGACCCTGTTTTTGTTGTGGCAACGTGCATCTTACCCTTTGCCTGGCTTTTTGCGGACTCCCGTTCCCCCTACACCTACTATTAACCCAGCATACAGGGGTGTAGAAGATTGCCGGACACTCCCAAAATTTTTTGATGATATGGGGTTAGCACCCAACCCGCTTGTCGGGACATCTTTCCGTGGTTATGTTGGTTTTGTGGTTTATGACCGTAATGGATCAAAGCAATTTATTCAGCATCCCAGCTGGAGAGAAGCAGGAAACCTGGGCGGGTTTATCAATGACAGCCAGGGTAACTTCTATGTGATCCCGGTACCTTTCGTCAGTGTGGAACTCAACCCCCCTGAAAAGCAGACCATTTTGTATCGCATCGATGCGGCATCCGGGGAAATGGCTCCGGTGCTGACATTGTCTGCTGCCTCCCCGCCATCTACCACAAATCCATTCGGCTTGATGGGTCTGGGACTGGATTGTGAAACCAACAGTCTGTACGTCACATCGGTGGCCGGTTCAAGCGCGGCACAGGAGTTGGGGCGTATTTTCAGGGTGGATCTGGCTACCATGCAGGTGACTGATCAGTTTGAAGGTGTGGATGCGATAGGCGTTGGTGTCTTCAAGGGTGTGGACGGCAAACGTCTGTATTTTGGCGCTGCGCGTACGCCACAGGTTTTTTCGATCTCGCTGGATGAAAACGGCGATTTTGTAGGTGAGCCACGTGAGGAATTTACGATTGCAACCATCCCGGGTGTGGGCAACCAGCG
>CAZLOC010000010.1:24597-30161 GCA_964560935.1 uncultured Anaerolineaceae bacterium
GTGAGCCACGTGAGGAATTTACGATTGCAACCATCCCGGGTGTGGGCAACCAGCGCGTGCGGCGCATCAACTTTCTGACCCCGCAAGAGATGTCTGTCCGTTCGGTTGAATTTAACTTCAGTCTGCGGGCTTCAAGCGAGGTACCCTCTGATCTAATCACCTTTGATTACGATCCTACAAATGATGATTGGATCGTACGTGAGGTAATACCCTACAAGCCTGAACTATAGTACCATGGAATTCGAGATGTCAAATTTCATGTTGTGATAGCTGAGGAATGAAATGAAACGATGGATGCTTCGATTGCTATTTGTGTTCGGCGGGGTTATTCTTGTCGCTTTGCTTTGGGCGGCGTTTACTCCCATCCCGCAGGATGAAGTCTTGACATCTGAACGCTGGGGTGGTGGGGCGGAAGCCAGCTTACCCTTTTATGCTGGATTTAACCTTGATCTTCCTGACACAAATGAGCCGGCCGATAACCCCACTACGACCGAGAAAGTGGCGTTGGGACGGCTTTTGTTCTTTGACCCTGTCCTGTCCAAGAACAACGATATGTCTTGTTCGACATGCCATCACCCGGACCTGGGATTTTCGGATGGCCGCCCCACAGCGATGGGCGCCGGGGGAACAGGTTATGGGCCGGAACGCAGCGGTGGCGTTGAGTTTCAGCACAATACGATGTCACACTGGAATGTTGTCTATAGCACAACCTTCCTCTGGAACGGGGCCGCCAGTTCGCTGGAAGAGGTGGCTGCAGGGACGATCGTGGCGCACGAGGAGTTTGATTCGGATCCCGACCAGGTGGTACTTGAACTGAGATCTATACCAGAGTATGTGCGTTTGTTCGAGGCCGCTTTTGGCAGTGGTGCTGATGCTATTATGTATGCCAACATCTCGCGCGCCATTGCGGCTTTTCAGCGCACCTTGTTGAGTTTCGCTAGTCCCTACGACCGTTACACCGCAGGCGATTTTGATGCGCTAACGCCGCAACAGCGACGCGGGTTGGCGCTTTTCCGTTCAGCACGTATGCGCTGCAACGATTGTCATTGGGCGCCGACATTTTCGGATGATGATTTTTCGGTAACCGGCGTGCCACCATTACCTGGCACCGAATACGATCCCGGGCGCGCGGCGGTCGACCCCCAAGGCAGCTACCGGGCATTTAAAGCGCCCACGCTCCGCAATATTGCCCTGACTGCGCCTTACATGCACAATGGTGTTTTCACAACCTTGGAAGAAGTGATCGATTTTTATGCACAAGGTGGCGGTTGGGTAGATGGTGTGCAGGATGTGGACGTGCAAGTGCAAGGATTCGAAATCAGCGATTCTGAAAAAGCCGATTTGGCTGCGTTTCTGTATGCCTTGACCGATGAAAGTGCACTTCCTGAGATACCGGTCAGTGTGCCGTCTGGTTTGCCGGTGGTTCCCAGGTTGGAGAATCCGGCCCGGACAATCGTCCGGCAGGTGAACAGGCCGGAGAAGGCGGAGCAGGCTGAGGGGCAGCGTGATCCGCAGGTGTTGACCGTCGGGGTGGGGCAGAGCATTCAATTGGTCATCGATCAGGCCAGGGCGGGGGATACTGTCCAAATCCCTTATGGGAACTATTCCGAATCCCTTATTCTGGATGAGCCGGGCGTTCGTCTGATTGGGTTGCCCAGTGCACAAGGTGCGTATCCCGTGCTGGATGGTGGTGACAAACTAACCAATGGCCTGATTGCTTCCGGTGACGGCTTCGAGATGGCTTTTCTGGCGTTGAGGGGCTATACCGGCACCGGAGTGCTTGTAAAGAATGCCAGCAATGCTTATGTACATGACATTTCTTTGAGTGGATCTGGCACGCTTGGTCTGGCGTTGGAGCTTTGTAGCAATGTGCGCGTGGAACGCGTGAGGGTGACCGGCATGGCCTCCGCTGGGGTGTACGCGGGCAGTTCGGAGCAGGTTTCGTTTACTGAGGTGGAGGCATCGGGTAATGCTATTGGCATCGAATTGGAGAATAGTATCTACAGTGAAGTGAAAGCTAGCCATGCTTATGAGAATGCGGTGGGTATTTTTGTCGCGCTTCAACCACATTTGTCGTCGAGGATTTCACTTTATAATAAGATATACGATAATATAGTAGAAAACAATAACGTCGATGGTGTGACTACCCAGAAACTGCCGCATGGGATGGGTATTCTGGTGTTGGCAGCAGACCATGTTGAGTTGTGGGGAAATACTGTCCGTGGGCATGCGTTTGCCGGGCTGGCCGTTTACAGCCTGACTGGCGATTTTGCTGGAAATGAGATGGACGTAGGTATAAACCCTGAATTTTTATCCGCGCGTGATAATCTGTATATGGGGAACAAGGCGGATGTCTTTTGGGATGGTACGGGAGTTGGCAATGTATTTGACGACCGGACAGTGTTTTCTGCGCCCGCGATTTTGCCATCCAGTCGTTGGAGCGAATCGATGTATAGAATTTACTGGCGGGTGCTGAATGTTGGCCTGTAACAAATTGACTGTGAATTCGTCTCGTTAATGGTAAGATATAGATAAATTGCAATATCATTGCAGTTAATTTGAATTATGATGAAAAGAACCCAAAATTTGTAAGTTTCTTTTATTTGTAAGGGCATATTGATGAGAACACAGAGAATCATTCGCTTTATAACAGCATTGGCATTGGCAGTAACAACATTCGGCCTGTATTTATTAGTTGTACCGTCGGATGTGGTGCTGGCTGCTCCCAATGAGATCAACGGCACAGTATATTTGGATTACAATGGCGACGGCCAACGGGGGGCTAGCGATGCTGGTGTAACAGGCGTGACTGTATCAGCTTATGATGCGAGCGGAACACTTATCAATAGTACGACCACATTACCCGATGGAACATATACTCTTTCAGTTCCAGATGGTACCGATGTGCGTATTGAGTTTACCGACATCCCTGTCGATCTACGCCCGGGCACAGTGGGAGTCGATTCAAACAGTACCGTTGTGTTTGTCACCAGTCCGGTGGATAATGTGGATATGGGAGTATATAGACCGGAAGATTACTGCCAGGATGACCCCTACCTGGCTTCACCGTGCTTTTTCAATGGTGACCCGCTTCTCCCCGGAAGTGACGCCGGGGCAGCAGATGTTTTGAGGTCCTTCCCGTATACTGCTTCCGGTCAAAACGCGGGTTTGCAAACCTCACTGGCTACCGGCGCGGAAATTGGCCCTACCTGGGCTTTGGCCTATCAACGTGCTACACGGACATTATTTTCCGGAGCGCTGATGAAGCGTCATACGGGCTTTGGTCCATTAGGCACCGGCGGTATTTATTCATTGGTTATTGACCCTGCCACCGGGCAAGCGGTGAGCGCCCCAACGCCGTTTTTGAATTTGAACGCGATCGGTATCCCTACCGGTGCGGACCCGCACATTGGTTTGCCAATAACAGCGGACACTCCCAGTACTGATCCCAACTCATGGGACGCAGTTGGTAAAATCGGGATTGGTGATATGGATATGGCCAGGGATGATGAACGTTTGTGGGTGATGAACGTGTTCAATCAAACGCTCTACTCAATCTATCTGGGCGTCCCGGCTGTTGCACCGACGTCTTCAGCCGGTGTAGTCGGCTATTCTATGGTTTCTGCGATGCAAAGTGTGGGTGGCCAGGCAGCCAGTTGCGCTCCCAGTGATATACGTCCCTGGGCGGTGCATGTGGAGCGGGGATATGTGTATGTGGGCGTGGTTTGCTCGGCGCAAAGTTTCCCTGTGCCTGCGCAAAGCGTCCAGGCTGTGGATGCTTTACGGGCTTATATCCTTCGCCGCCCGGATAATACCAGTGCGGCCCCATTTGAACTCGTCTTTGATTTTGATCTGGACTATCCGCGCGGTTATGCCAGTGTGGACCAAGATATCCCTGCTCAATGGCGTCCGTGGATTGGCACGATGACCACATTATGCCACTACGACGATACTGTAACTCCGCCAGTCTGTAACCTGGCCTTCGATAAACAAATCATCTACCCTCAGCCGATCTTGAGCGATATTGTGTTTGATGATGATGGCTCGATCATTGTAGGGTTGATGGATCGCCTCGGACATCAGACCGGCGCTTTCAATTATGCCACGTCAAACCCCTGGGGAACCCCAACCTTGTATCGAGATCATGACTATCCTGCGTTTGTCACATTTACAGGATCGTACCCCACCACAAGCACCTTCGAAGGTGTGTCCCCTGGGGATGTGCTCCGCATTTGTGCGAACGGAGGAACTTATGTACTCGAAAATAATGCTACTTGTGGCGGGATCAGCACTGGCGGTCAAAATAGCAATCAAGGCCCGGGAGGGGGCGAGTACTATTATCAGGATAATTTTATCGATACCCACACGGAAACTGCTGTGGGTGGCCTTATTTTGTTGCCGGGTAGCGGCGAGGTGGGCACCTCAATATTCGATCCCTTTACTATCCTCTCAGGGGGCGTAGCCTGGTTCAATAACCAGACAGGTGCGCGCAACCGGGCATATGAAGTCTTACCCCAAGATAATACTGCGGCTACTTTTGGGAAGGCAGCCGGTTTGGGAGATATCGAAGCTTTTTGTTACCAGCCGCCGATAGAGATCGGCAATCTTGTCTGGCATGATGTAAATGTAAATGGAATACAAGATGCAGGCGAAGCGCCTCTGGCTGGTGTTACGCTGGAATTGTATCAGGGGAGTACCCTGATTGCCACTGCGGTGACAGATGCAAACGGAAACTATATCTTCAGTTCGGGTTTGGGGACATCAACCACCAGCCTTCAGTATAATCTCAACCTGCTACCGAATACTACATATGAGGTTCGTATTCCGTTTGCGGAAGGCCCCAGTCAACAAGCTGCTTTGGCAGGCCTCTTCTTGACAAGCGCGAACATTGATTCTGGCAATAATAGAGATTCGCGTGACTCTGATGGGCTGTTGGTGGGTGTGTTCGCGATCAATAACCTTATTACGGGCGCTGCCGGTGATAACAATCACACATATGATTTCGGTTTTTCTAGTACGCCGCCGACAGTACCGCCTGTAACCCCACCTGGTGGAGGAGGCGGCGGTGGAGGTGGGGGAGGAGGTGAGGGCGACACTGTGTCTATTGTTGGCGGATTTATCCCCATCACCGGGTTTGCGCCCGGCCGAATCACCGATTTGAGTGGCTTGCCGGTTACTGCATACAATGCTACCAATGATGTGACTCTGGAGATCCCGGCTCTCAAGCTCAAATTGCCGGTTGTGGGCATTCCGATGAAGGACAATACCTGGGATGCCAACTGGTTGTTGAACCAGGCGGGTTGGTTGGAAGGCAGCGCTTTCCCAGGATTTTCGGGTAACAGTGTGCTGACCAGTCATGTTACATTGCCCTATGGACAGGCGGGACCATTTGCCAGCCTGCACAAGCTGAAGACCGGCGATAAAGTCTTCGTGCATGCCTTTGGGGATCTGTATATCTACGAGATCAAGTTGGTCAAGAAACTGGACGCCACAGATCCATCCATCCTGCAGCATGAGGACAAATCCTGGCTGACGCTGGTGACCTGCGCTGACTACGATGAGAA
>CAZLOC010000011.1:0-29748 GCA_964560935.1 uncultured Anaerolineaceae bacterium
AACTGAGCATGTTGAAAGGGCTTATTGGAAAGAAGATCGGCATGACCCAGATCTTTGATGAACAAGGTGTTGCACACCCTGTGACGCTCATCGAAGCTGGGCCGTGTTATGTTACGCAGATCCGTCGCCCCGAAAGGGAAGGCTATTCGGCGGTTCAGCTCGGTTTTGGCGAGATTAACCCCAAGCGCTTGACAGGTGGAGAATTGGGGCATCTTAAAGCCAATGAAATCCCTCCGTTACGCATCCTGCGTGAATTTCGTGTCAAAAATGCGGAAATCAATGTGGGCGAAAGGGTGACCGTTGAAACATTTGCCGTTGGTGAACGCGTGGATGTGATCGGAACCAGCAAAGGTAAAGGTTTTGCTGGCGGCGTAAAGCGCTATGGGTTTCGCGGCGGTCCAAAAACGCACGGTCAGTCTGACCGTCTGCGCGCTCCGGGTTCGCGAGGTGCGGGTACCACGCCAGGCCGTGTTTATAAGGGCTCGCGTGGCCCCGGTCACATGGGTAATGAGCGTGTGACTGTACAGGCTCTTAGGGTTGTCCTAGTAGACACCGAGCGCAATTTGCTTGGCGTGCGCGGGGCTGTCCCTGGGCCTAAGGGCGGCCTGATCATGATTAAAGAGGCGCGCAAGCAGTAGGCGCTGTGAATGGGAGTATGAAAGCGATGAAAGTAGACGTTTTCGACATGGAAGGCAAGAAGGTGAAGCAGGTTGAATTACCTGCGGCTGTCTTCGAAGCGCCGATTAATGTTGATTTGATGCATCAGGCTTATATTCGCCAGATGGCAAATGCGCGTCTCGGTACGCACAAAACAAAAACCCGCAGCGAGGTTGCGGGTGGTGGTCGCAAACCGTGGCGTCAAAAAGGGACGGGTCGCGCCCGTCAAGGTTCCACTCGTGCTGTGCAGTGGAAGGGCGGTGGCCGTGTTCATACGCCTCGTCCCCGTAGTTATGAACAGGCTATGCCTAAGAAGATGCGCCGCGCAGCGCTTCGGTCAGCGCTTTCGGCCAAAGCAGCGGAAGCAGGCATCGTTGTTGTAGACGAGATCACGTTGGTTGAGCCGAAGACGCGATTAATGGCCAATGTTCTCGATAAGCTGGTCGGTGAATCCAGTGTTCTAGTCCTACTTCCTGAAAAAGATCATATTTATGATACTGTCATGCGTTCGGCTGATAACCTTGATGGCGCCAAGGTTTTATTGGCGAGTTACTTGAATATCCGCGATTTACTCGGATATAACAAGGTGGTTTTGCCGTTGAAAGCCCTTGACGTATTGACGGCACACCTCGGATAGGAGACGAAGCATGACTACGATTTATGATGTGCTTGTCCGCCCGTTGATCACTGAAAAGTCTAGCTATCAATCTGGCAAATTGAACCAGTATTCTTTCGTGGTTGCTGACAAAGCAACCAAGACGATGGTGAAAGATGCTATTGAGACGCTATTTGATGTGAATGTGGTGCGTGTGAATATTGTGAATGCCCCTGCCAAGCGCGGACGTCGCGCTCGTAGCCGCCGCCTTCTGGTGCGCCGCCCGAGTTTTAAGAAGGCGATTGTTACCCTGGCGACAGGGGAGACCCTAGAGATATTTGAAGGGGTGCAGTAATGCCCGTAAAAAAGTATAAACCGGTAACTCCCGGACAACGTGGAATGACCGGACACACCTTTGAAGAGATTACCAAATCCAAACCGGAACGTTCATTGCTATTGCCGTTGCGCAAGCAGGGTGGTCGCAATGTGCATGGTCGTGTAACGGTCCGTCATCGTGGCGGTGGGCATCGGCGTTTCATCCGTATAGTCGATTTCAAACGGGACAAGCGTGATATCCCGGCGAAGATTGCTGCGATTGAATATGACCCGAACCGTACTGCCCGTTTGGCTCTATTGCACTATGCTGATGGCGAGAAACGCTATATTGTGGCTCCACTGGGTTTACGCGTTGGCGATGCGGTGATATCTGGACCAAATGCTGAAATCCGCCCTGGTAATGCCTTGCCGATCTCAAACATTCCTGTTGGGACGACCATTCATAACATTGAGCTGCGCGAGGGTAAAGGCGGCCAGTTGGTCCGTTCGGCTGGAAGTTCCGCTCAGCTGCTGGCCAAAGAAGGCGACTTTGCGCAAATACGCATGCCTTCAGGTGAAGTGCGCCTGGTTCGCCAGGTATGTTATGCCAGCATTGGTCAGATCGGCAATGTGGATCATAGCAACGTTAAGCTTGGTAAGGCTGGACGCAAACGCCATCTGGGTATCCGCCCGACGGTGCGAGGTACTGCCATGAGCCCGCGTGACCATCCCCACGGTGGTGGAGAAGGCCGCCAACCGATTGGTCTCCCCGGCCCGAAGAGCCCGTGGGGCAAACCAACTTTGGGTTATAAAACCCGCCGTAACAAGCGGACTGATAAGTATATTGTGCGCCGCCGGAGCAAGAAGAGCCGCTAGGCGCTGAGAGTAAATGAGGTAAGCAGATATGTCACGATCGTTGAAAAAAGGCCCGTTCATTGAGCCGAAACTGCTTAAGAAAATTGATGCGATGAACCAGAAGGGTGAGAAGAAAGTCATCCGTACCTGGAGCCGCGCCAGCACAATTTTCCCCCAGATGGTGGGGCATACGATTGCTGTGCATGACGGCCGCCGTCACGTGCCGATCTACATCACCGAAAATATGGTAGGGCATCGCCTGGGTGAGTTCGCACCAACGCGAACTTTCCGCGGTCATTTAGCGGAGAAGAAATAAGAGGAAGCCATGCAAGATATACGTTCACAATTACGCTTTCTTCCTCTTTCGGCTCAGAAGGTCCGCCTTGTGATTGACATGGTGCGCGGCAAGGACGCTGTGGAAGCATTGGAAACTTTGCGTTTTGTTCAGAAACGTGCTGCACTCCCAGTCCGAAAATTGCTGGCTTCGGCCGTATCGAACGCAGAAGAAAATTTTGGTATCAGCCGCGACGACCTGTATGTTGCCACGATTTTTGCCGATGAGGCTCCTACCCGTCGTTGGCGCCGCTTTGGCGCGCGAGGTCGTTTCAAGCCGATATTGCGGCGTACATCGCATGTCACTGTTGTGTTGCGCGAGCGCGGTGCATAACCAGGACAGGATAGGAATCCGAAGGAGAAATTATGGGACGTAAAGTTCATCCAGTAGGTATGCGTCTGGGCGTGAATGAGACCTGGCAAGGACGTTGGTTTGCTGAGGGGACTCAGTATCGTCAGCAGTTGCACCAGGATTTGGCTGTTCGCAATTTATTGATGGGCATTCCTTCTAAGGGTGGGGCTGCTTATTCAGCTGAAGCGCGTAAATTGCGCAGGGAGATGCCCGAAGCTGTATTGAAAAACCGTGCAGGTGTTTCGCGGATTGAAGTCGAACGCTTTCCAGGCAAGATTCGCATTGTCATTTTCACTGCCAAACCTGGCATTTTAATTGGTCGAAAAGGTGAATCTGTAAAAAAGATTCGCCAGGGTTTAGAAACCCTGGTGGGCAAAAAAGTTGACCTGGATATTAAGGAAATTGACTTGCCGGATTTGGATGCAAGGTTGGTTGCCTTGAATATTGCTGATCAGTTAGAGCGCCGCATTAGCTATCGTCGTGCTATGAAACGCGCTATTCAGCAGGCGATGCGTTCTGGCGCACAAGGGATCAAAATTATGGTGGGAGGTCGTCTGGCTGGGGCCGAGATGGCTCGTACGGTCTGGTTGCGCGATGGGCGTGTACCATTACAGACTTTGCGTGCTCATATTGATTTTTCACGCGCCGAGGCCACGACAACCTATGGCCAGATTGGTATCAAAGTCTGGGTTTACAAAGGCGAGAAGATGCCTGAAGTGGAAGAAAAAGTCGAGACGACCGAAGGCGTGTACGTGAGCGAATAGGCCGCGCGGCCTGATCGTCTATGAAAAGAGGTTAGTTGCTATGTTGATGCCAAAACGAGTTAAATGGCGCAAGCAAATGCGTGGCCGCATGAGAGGAAAAGCTCTGCGCGGTGCGCAGGTGTCTTTTGGTGAGTTTGGGCTTCAGGCTCTGGAACCGTGCTGGATTACTGCTCGCCAGATTGAAGCCGCCCGCCGTGCCATTGTCCGTGAGATGAAACGCCGTGGTAAGGTTTGGATCCGTATTTTCCCGGCCAAGCCCTACACCCAAAAACCTCCTGAAACCCGTATGGGCTCAGGTAAAGGTAATGTGGAATACTATGTTGCCACCGTAAAGCCTGGTCGCATTATGTTCGAGGTTGGCGGTTTGCCTGCCGATATCGCGGTTTCGGCGTTGAAGCATGCCCAATACAAGCTCCCGATCAAGACCAAGATCGTGGCGCGCCATGAAGTAGGAGAGCAGGCATGAAGTCAAGTGAGATCCGTGCTCTAAAATCGGAAGAAATTAATTCTAAGCTGGCGGATGCTCGCGAAGAATTGATGAAGCTCCGTTTCCAGCAAGTAACCGGTCAGTTGACCGATACCAGCCGCCTGCGCATCATTCGCCGTGACATTGCACGCATGGAAACCATCTTGCGTGGGCAGCAGGTTGAAGTGGAAGGTGAAGCATGAACAATCGTCGTCGTATGACCGGTGTTGTTACCAGTAACAAAATGACCAAAACGGTAGTAGTTGAGATCTCTCGCACATACCGTCACCCGCTGTACAAAAAGGTTGTCCATTCCAGCAAGCGAGTCAAAGCGCATGATGAATTGGACTGTCAGATTGGCGACCAGGTGCAAGTCGTTGCTTCGAAGCCAATTTCGCGGGAAAAGCACTGGGTAGTAGAAAGCATCGTTAAACGCGAAGTGCGCACGGAAGATGCTGGTGTTGAAGCTACCGCAGCCGTAGGCCTTGATGAGGGTAATGGAGAATAAACCATGATTCAGCAAGAATCTCGCCTCAAGGTGGCTGATAACTCAGGTGCACGTGAACTGCTTGTCATTCAGGTATTGGGTGGCTCCAGACGGAAGTACGGTTCAATCGGCGACGTTGTGATTGCTACCGTTAAATCGGCCACTCCGCAGGGCGCAGTCAAGAAGAGCGAAATCGTACGCGCAGTGGTTGTGCGCGTTTCGAAAGAATGGCGCCGAGAAGATGGTTCTTACATTCGTTTTGATGACAATGCCGCGGTGATATTGGATACTGATGGTAAGAACCCGAAAGGGAGCCGTATTTTTGGCCCCGTGGCTCGCGAATTGCGCGAGAAGGGCTTCATGAAGATCGTTTCGCTGGCTCCGGAAGTGCTTTAGGCCAGCGTGGGAGCGTGAAGGAATGAGAGTCAAGATTCGAAAAGGCGATACTGTTGAAATTATCAGTGGGCGCCTCGAAGATAAAGGAAAGCGCGGCGAAGTGATTAACGTTTTGCCGGATGAAGGCCGTATAGTTGTGCAGGGTGTCAATATCCGCACCAAGCACCAACGTCAGGTCCAGACCCAGGCAGGACGACAGATCAATCCTGGCCGTATCCAATTCGAGGGAAAGATCCACGTTTCGAATGTGATGCTGGTCTGTCCGAAGTGTGGCGAGCCATCACGTGTTAATGTGCAGCGCGACGAAGAAGGCGCCCACCGTGTATGCAAAAAATGCCAGGCTATGATTGATTAGGCAATGGAGCATTGATTATGAACCGATTGCTAGAAAGATATCAAAAGGAGATTGCGCCAGCCCTCTTTAAATCACTCGATTTGAAGAATGTAATGCAAGTTCCGCGTATCCAGAAAGTTGTGATCAATATTGGTTTGGGCGAATCCATGGATGATGCCAAAGCATTAGAAGCTGCTACATCTGACTTGGTGCAGATTGCTGGACAGAAGCCGGTAATGACCAAAGCGCGTAAAAGTATCGCTGCTTTTAAATTGCGTGAAGGTCGTATTATTGGCACCAAGGTAACTCTGCGTGGCGAACGGATGTGGGCTTTCCTGGATCGCCTGATGAATATCGCCTTACCGCGCGTACGCGATTTCCGTGGCGTCTCGGCCGATGCCTTTGATGGCCGTGGGAACTATACGCTTGGTCTTCGCGACCAATTGATTTTCCCGGAAATCGATTATGACAAGATTGACAAGCTGCGTGGCATGGAGGTTACGATTGTAACTACAGCGAAAACAGATGACCAGGCACGTGCTTTGTTGCAGTTGCTTGGAATGCCCTTCAAGAAGGAAGCGTAATATGGCGAAAAAATGTATGCAATATCGTGAATTGAGAAGGCGTCGTGCCGTCCAGGTGCGCAACCGTTGTCAGCGCTGTGGACGCCCGCGTGGTTATATGCGGCGCTTTGGTCTGTGCCGAATTTGCTTCCGTGAGTTGGCCTTGCAGGGAAATATCCCTGGTGTGACG
This sequence comes from uncultured Anaerolineaceae bacterium, assembly GCA_964560935.1. GTDB lineage: Bacteria > Chloroflexota > Anaerolineae > Anaerolineales > Villigracilaceae > JAABUE01. Next base: position 6,308 of record CAZLOC010000011.1, read on the forward strand.
AAGTCGTCCTGGTAGTCGGGTGGAGGAAAAAGCATGAGTGTAAATGATCCTATTGCTGATATGCTGACTCGCATCCGCAACGGCGTGATGGCTGGTCACTCTCAGGTGGCAATGCCGAGTTCCAAAATCAAGGCGGAAATAGCCAAGATTTTTAAGGAAGAAGGCTTCATCGAGAATTATGAAGTGGTTGACGGTGAGCGAGTTGGGCAAAAGGTGCTCCGTGTCAAGATCAAATACGTTGGCGAGCGACGAGAGCGCCGCCCTGTAATTAGCGGTCTTGAGCGCGTAAGCAAACCTGGTCGCCGCATCTATACAAAGAAACAGGATATTCCCTGGGTGCTCTCTGGTATTGGCGTCGCCATCCTGTCCACACCAAAAGGCGTGATGACCGGTCAGCGCGCTCGCCAGCTGGGCGTTGGCGGTGAAATCCTTTGCAAAGTATGGTAGGTAGGAGGTAAGAAGTGTCTCGAGTTGGACGCATGCCTGTGGAAGTTCCAGGTGGTGTGCAGGTAGATATCAAGGGCTCGAACGTTCATGTGAAGGGCCCTAAAGGTGAGATGAAACGTACATTTTCTCCATTGATTGGTTTGAAAATGGATGGGAATCAGATCACGGTTGAGCGCAAGTCTGATGCTCCTGCTGAACGTGCTTTGCATGGAACCACCCGCGCAATTTTGGCAAATATGGTTTATGGCGTCAGCACAGGGTTTGAAGTTGTGCTGGAAGTTGAAGGCGTTGGTTATCGCGCCGAGATGAATGGTAAAAATCTGGTTTTGCATGTCGGATATTCTCACCCTGTCGAAATGGTACCACCTGAAGGTATCAGCTTCGAAGCGGATGCAAAGACGCGTCAGATCAAGGTGTTGGGTCACGACAAGGAACAGGTCGGGCAGCTTGCAGCTAATATCCGTAAAGTGCGTCCGCCCGAACCTTATCATGGCAAGGGTATCCGTTATGCGGGTGAACGCATCCGCCGCAAGGCTGGTAAGGCTGGGAAAGGAGCCTAATAGTCTATGGCTAACAAGAATCGGTCTGTTGCGCGCATTCGTCGGCACGCTCGGGTTCGTAAAAATATTATCGGTACCTCAGAGCGTCCGCGTCTGAATGTTTTCCGCAGCATCACAGATATTTATGCGCAGGTAATTGATGACCAGGCTGGTCATACTTTGGTTTCAGCTTCATCTGTAGATATTGAATTGCGCAAGAAGATGAAAGGCCTGAACAAGACCGAGCAAGCGAAATTGGTCGGGCAGGCTGTGGCGGATCGAGCTAAAAGCAAAGGTATCTCGGCGGTCATCTTTGATCGTGGTGGCTTCCGCTATATGGGCCGTGTCAAGGCCTTGGCTGATGGCGCACGCGAAAATGGCCTGCAGTTCTAGGCCTAGTGGAGAACGAAATGGCGAATTTTGAGAAAATTGATCAAGAACAATTTGACGAGCAGTTCGAAGAGCGTGTGATCGAAATTGCACGAGTTGCGAAAGTAGTAAAAGGCGGCCGACGTTTCCAGTTTCGTGTTACGGTCGTGATTGGCGATAAACGTGGCAATGTCGGAATGGGCGTTGGAAAAGCCAATGCGGTTCCGGATGCAATGCGTAAAGCTTCTGAACGTGCACGTAAGGACTTGCGGACCATCAATCTTTCCGGGACTACCATCCCGCATGAGATTTTAGGCAAAGTGGCTGGTGCGCGCATTTTGCTCAAACCCGCCTCGCCTGGTACGGGCGTGATCGCAGCTGGTGGTGTACGTGCTGTTCTCGAAGTGGCTGGTGTGCGTGATATTCTTACCAAATCGATGGGCAGCGCCAATGTTTTGAATGTGGTGATGGCTACATTCGATGCATTAGATCATTTGAAATCTCCGCAGCAGGAAGCTGCTCGGCGTGGTAAGAAAGTTGAAGAACTGTTGCCCTTCTGGGACCGGAGGAAACAGAATGCCTAAGAAAGAAACTCCCGGCAAGGCACTGCGTGTGACTTTAGTAAAAAGCCCGATTGGTTACACCGTGGACCAGAAGGCAACTGTCCGCGCCTTGGGATTACGCCGCATGAATCAAACCGTTGAGCACAAGGATTCCCCCGCCATACGCGGCATGCTCAACAAAATCATTCATTTGATTAAGATCGAAGAGTAGGAACGGAAGATGAAGTTACACGATCTCGTGCCCAATCCGGGCTCAAAAAAGAACCGTAAACGCGTCGGACGGGGTATTTCAGCCGGTCAGGGTAAGACTGCTGGCCGTGGTACCAAGGGACAGGGGTCTCGCTCCGGCTCGGGCGGCAAGTTGTATCGCCAGGGCGGCAATCTGCCATTTTTCCGGCGCTTGCCTTTTATGCGCGGTAAAGGGTTCACCCCTCCCAATCAGGTTGAGTATAACGAAGTTAATCTGGACCAATTGAACAATGTGTTCAAAGCGGAGGCTGATGTCACTCCCGAATCGCTTGAAGCAGCGCGTTTGCTTCGGGATTCGCGCAACCCGGTCGTTATTTTGGGTAGAGGCGATTTGAATGTCGCTCTCAAGGTCCGTGTCCATCGCGTAAGCGCGAGCGCCAAAGCTAAGATCGAAAAGGCTGGCGGCAGCGTCGAGACTATCGGTTAGTATTTGGAGCGAGGAGAAAAACCATGAAAACCACCTTCTCAGGATGGCGCTTTCTCTGGAAATCCTATGATATTCGCCGCAAGCTGTTGATTACTCTTGGCTTGCTTGCGCTTTATCGCCTGGCGGCCAACGTGCCTGCGCCAGGTGTGGATGCTGAGGCATTGCGCGTTTTCACGCAAAGTGCGTCGGCGCAAGGTGGCTTCCTGGGATTCCTGGACTTGCTTTCTGGTGGCACCGTTTCGAATTTCTCCATCCTTGCGATGGGTGTTTACCCATACATTACAGCCCAGATTATTTTGCAATTACTTACGCCCATCATCCCTGCGCTTCAACGACGCATGGAGGATGATCCGCGCGAAGGTCGCAAATGGATGGAGAAATGGACCTACTACCTGGCAGTTCCGATGGCCGCTTTGTCAGCGATCGGGCAGATTAACATCATAAACTCGCTCGCAACACAACCATTGATCAATTTTGGTTTTTCGGGTTCAGCTTTATTACCCTCCATCACAGTGTTGCTGGCAATGACTGCCGGGACCATGTTTGCCATCTGGCTGGGTGAGTTGATATCCGAATTCGGCATCCGTGGGCAAGGCCTTTCGCTAGTCATATTTGCAGGCATTGTGTCTCAGATTCCTAGCAATATACGCATAATTATGGCTGATGAGCAGAACCGCTGGTTCTTACTGGCTTTCACACTTGTCGTTATTATTGCCACGATCTTTGCGATTGTCTTCGTTCAGCAGGGTCGTCGCAATGTACCGGTGATGTATCCTGGACGGCGTGTGGGCAATCGTATGTCCATGCCGGTCAAAGGCACTTTGCCCTTGATGGTCAATCTGGCAGGCATGATCCCGCTCATTTTCGCGAGCGCCTTATTGCAGTTCCCGGCTATCATTGCCAGCTACTTCCAGAATTCGCCAACAGAATGGGTCAAAAACCTGGCTGTTGGTACGCAGAGTTTCTTTAATCCAAGCGGTATAAATTCCTGGGGATACTGGTTGATCTACTTCCTGTTTGTTGTTGTATTCGCCTTTTTCTACACAGATGTGTTGTTTGCGCAGCAGAACTATGGGGAGAACCTGAAACGGGTTGGCGCGCAGATCCCTGGCGTCAACCGTGGTTCGGCTACACAGAAGTATCTCACTAAGGTACAGCGCCGTATTACCTTGCCGGGTGCGCTCTTCCTGGGCTTTGTGGCGATCATGCCTTTCTTGCTACAATTGCTTGTACCGGCTACCGCTGGAAGTGCGGGCATCTTCCTGGTCTCTTCAGCAGGCTTGCTTATTGTCGTCGGCGTGGTGCGCGACACCTTCATGAACATCGATGCCGAGCTCAAGATGCATGGTTACCAGGACTCGTTGCTTGTGCGCTAAGGAAAGAAGATTATGGCAACCTACATCGTGATGCTTGGCCCTCCGGGTGTTGGAAAAGGAACGCAAGCCAAAGTCCTGGCAGAGAAAACCGGCCTTGTACATGTATCGTCAGGTGACCTGTTTCGTGACAATATAAAGAACCAGACTGAACTAGGCCAGCTTGCCCAATCGTATATGAACAAGGGTGAACTGGTACCGGATGACGTGACGATTGCGATGATCCGCGAGCGCCTCTCTCGTCCGGATTGTCAGGCTGGTGCAATTCTCGACGGATTTCCCCGCACTCCAGCGCAGGCGGATGCACTCAAGCAGATGCTAGCCGAGTTCGGTGGGGATGTGGATCACGTCCCGTTCGTGAATGCGGACGAAGAAGTCTTGGTCTCGCGTCTCTCCGGACGTTGGACCTGCCGCGCTAACGGACACGTGTTCCACGCGACGTTCAATCCACCAAAGCAAGCCGGCGTTTGTGACCTGGACGGTTCCGAACTGTACCAGCGTGACGACGACAAAGTGGAAACTGTGAAACGTCGCATTCAGGTTTACGCCGAGCAGACAGCCCCGCTCATCAAATATTATCGCGAAGCTGGCAAGTTGATCGAAATTGATGGTGCGCAGCCAATCGAACAAGTTGCAGCTGCGCTGATGAAAGCAGTATCAAAGTAGTTCTAATATGAGTTGGGAGCGCCAGATACATATCAAAAGCCCTGCTGAGTTGGAACGCATGCGCGAAGCAGGCAAAATCAATGCGACGGTGCTGGCGACCGTCAAAGCACTTTTACAACCCGGTGTGACCACAGCCGACCTCAACGCGGCTGCTGAGGATGTGCTGCGGAAACACGGATGTATATCGCCGTTCAAGGGATACGGTCATCCGCCGTTCCCGGCTTCGATCACGGTCAGTATCAATCAGGAATTGGTGCACGGCATCCCGAGCAAGAAACGTAAGCTCAAAGTCGGTGACATCGTCTCGATTGATTGCGGGACCGTATTCAATGGCTTTGTGGGCGACTCGGCCTTTACGGCCGGTGTAGGCGAGATTTCCCCTCAAGCCCGGGAATTGCTCGAAGTGACCGAAGGTGCCTTGCAGACCGCAATCGATAAAATGCGAGCGGGCAATCGCACCGGAGATGTATCAGCGGCGATACAACAATTTGTCGAAAGCCGTGGCTTTTACGTGACGCGCGAATACACAGGTCACGGCGTCGGGCGGCAGATGCACGAGGGTCCGCAGGTACCCAACTACGGGGTGGCCGGACGCGGTCTGCCTCTTCGCCCGGGAATGACCATTGCCCTCGAGCCGATGGTTTTGGCGGGAACCTCTGCCACGCGCGTCTTATCTGACCAGTGGACTGTTGTCTCTGCGGATGGGTCGTTGACTGCACACTTCGAGCATAGTGTAGCGGTCACCGAAGGCGATCCTCTCGTCCTGACTGTCCTATAAACGCCGGAAGCAGCTTCATCGTCGCGCTGGACGGATATACAAAGAACGTATATAATCAAAACTTTGGCCGTACAAACGGCATTGGAAGTAGTAAGGAGATTTGAAATCATGAAAGTCTCACCATCCATTCGAAAACGTTGCGCCAAGTGCAGAGTTGTACGGCGCAAAGGCAGATTGTATGTTATCTGCGAAAATCCTAAACATAAGCAGCGACAAGGGTAGTGTGAACTATGGCGAGAATTGAAGGCGTTGATCTGCCCCGCAACAAGCGGGTTGAAGTTGGCCTGACCTATCTTTATGGCATTGGGCCCAATCGCGCGCGTCAGATTTTGGCAGAAACCGATGTCAATCCTGATACTCGTGTCAAAGATTTGACTGAGGCGGATGCTGCCGCATTGCGCGAATATATTTCCAAAAATTTCATTGTTGAGGGTGACCTGCGTCGCTCTGTTCAAATGAACATCAAGCGCCTGATTGAAATCGGGTGCTATCGTGGTCTGCGTCACCGTCGCAACCTGCCGGTGCGCGGACAGCGTACCCGCACGAACGCTCGTATCCGCAAAGGTCCCAAGAAGACTGTGGCCGGTCGTGGGCGTCGTCGCGGCGGGAAGAAATAAAGGGTAGAGAGGCAATATGGCTCAAAGTGTACGATCTCAGCGCCGCTCTGGTGGTGCCAAAAAAGCGAAGCGCAACTTATCTTCTGGACAGGTGCACATCTTTGCATCATTCAATAACACCATTGTTACCGTGACTGATATGCAGGGTAATACTGTGGCTTGGGGTAGTTCAGGTTCCGCGGGTTTTAAAGGTTCTCGTAAAAGTACACCTTTTGCCGCACGATTGGCTGCTGAACAGGCTATCAAAGCTGCGCAAAGCCTCGGTATCCAGGAAGTGGAACTTTTCGTCAAGGGCCCTGGCCCTGGTCGCGAAAATGCCATCCGTGCAGTACAGGCCGCCGGTATGAAGGTGCGCTCGATTTCGGATATTACACCGGTACCGCATAATGGCTGCCGGCCTCCAAAGAAGCGCCGCGTTTAATTTTGGTGTGAGGGTAGAAAGCTATGTCAAAAAGTATTGGGCCGGTTTGTAAACTTTGCCGGCGTGAAGGTGAAAAATTATTCCTAAAGGGTGATCGCTGCTTCACTCCGAAGTGTTCGTTTGAGAAGCGCGATTTTGCCCCTGGTCAACATGGACGCATGGCCAGCCGCGGCGGCGGACGTAATCGTGGGCGCGAGTCCGACTTTGCGCGCCAGTTACGCGCCAAACAACGTGCGCGCCGTGTCTATGGTGTGCTCGAGCGTCAGTTCCGTCGCTACTATGAGGTTTCGCTCAAACGTCGTGGCCTGACTGGTTTGAACCTGCTGCAGATTTTGGAATCCCGCCTGGACAATGTTATCTACCGTCTCGGGTTCGCGTCCAGTCGTGCGCAGGCACGTTTATTGGTTACCCATGGTCACTTTACAGTGAATGGCCGTCGTACGGATGTGCCGTCCATGCTGCTTAAAGATGGCGATGCGATTGCTATCCGTGAGGGCTCACAGGGCTTGACCTACTTCAAAGACTTGAACGCGTTTGCCGAGACTCGTACAACTCCGGAATGGTTAAATCGAGATATCAAGAATATGACCGGTGTTGTCCAGCGCCTACCTGAACGGGTAGAAATCGATGGCAGCCTGAATGAGCAGCTCATTGTGGAGTACTACTCACGACGCTAGTCTACTGGGTGCTGATCGGTACACATGTAATGGTCAGCACATGTTCTGATAAGACAGGGAGAGGTGAACCGTGACGGGTATCACAAATATGGTTATGCCGAAGATCGAGCGTGATGCAGAAGCACGCAATTATGGAAAGTTCGTCATCAGTCCGCTTGAGCGTGGCTATGGCGTAACACTTGGAAATGCTCTGCGCCGCGTATTGCTTTCTTCGCTGGAAGGTGCTGCTGTATCATCCATTCGAATTGCTGACGTGTTGCATGAGTTCAGCGATGTTCCGGGTGTTCGCGAGGACGTTATCCAGGTCATGCTGCAGGTCAAGCAGTTGCGCATCAAACTGGATGGTGTGGATAGCACACGTATGCACCTGGAGGTGCGTGGCGAAGGGACTGTCACTGCTGCCGATATTATTGCTCCGGCAGAAGTGGAAATCGTCAATCCGGAACTTTATCTGTTTACCGTTGATGATAACAAGACCAAGCTTGATCTTGAATTTACAGTCGAGCGCGGACGAGGTTACTCGCCTGCGAACGAACGCAGCGGGCACATGCCCATTGGCGAGTTGCCTGTGGATGCGATCTTCAGCCCGGTCAAGCGTGTCAATTGGGAAGTGACCTCGGCCCGTGTAGGGCAGAGCACCAACTACGACAAGCTGATCTTGGAAATCTGGACGGATGGCACGTATGCTCCTGAGCGCGCTCTAAGCGCCGCCGCCAAGATGATGATTGATCACTTGCGCTATATTGCAGGAATCAGCGAAGAAACTCTCACTGTGCCGGTGGAACGAGAGATTCCCGGTACGCGTTTGACGAGCGAAGTGGCTGAAACCCCGGTGGAAGCCCTCGATCTTTCGGTGCGTGTCTTCAACTCCCTCAAGCGCACAGGCATCACAACAGTTGGTGACGTGCTGGATCTGCTCGAGAAGGGCGATACGGCCGTCATGTCCATCCGTAACTTTGGCGAGAAAAGCCTGGACGAACTACGTCAGAAGATGATCGAAAAAGGTTATCTGAAAGACGAAATGACTTCTGCGGAGTAATTTGAAATGCGACATCATGTAGCAGGTTATAGACTCGGACGCAGCAAAGCAGCGCGTATTGCACTGCGCCGAAACCTTATCAAACAGTTTTTTACCCACGAACGGATTCATACGACGCGTGCTAAAGCAGCCGCGATTCGTGGCGAAGCCGAACGGCTCATTACCATCGCGCGCAACAGCGCTGAGGGTTCAGATGCTGAGAAGGTGCATGCGCAGCGTCTGGTGGCTTCTCGTTTGGGCGATAACCGTCTGAACAAGCGTCTCTTTGAAGAAATTGCCCCACGCTTTGCAAATCGCCCGGGCGGTTACACGCGCGTTCTCAAGCTGGGACCCCGCATGGGCGATTCGGCTGAAATGGTCATTCTTGAGTTAGTGGAAGAATAGTTGTAAGCAGCAGTCAGCACTCGGTTTCTGGCTGAAGGCTGATAGCTATAATGGCACGTTACCAGGTGATCCTTGCCTACGACGGTACCCAGTTTGTTGGGAGTCAAAGGCAGACTTCCCCCTTCGGGGACGGTGCGACAGAGCTCAGTCCAGGAGCGAAAAAGCGAACGGTGCAGGGTGAGTTGGAAAAGGCGCTGCGCAAGTTGGGATGGTCTGGACGTTCGGTCTTATTGGCCGGGCGGACGGACACCGGCGTTCATGCCACCGGTCAGGTTGCCGCCTTTGACCTTGACTGGCAGCACGCTGACGGAGACCTGCTCCGCGCGTTGAACGCCAATTTGTCTCCCGATATAGCTGCCAGGGATGTGCGGATCGTTCCGCCGAAATTTCATCCGCGCTTTGATGCGACATCCCGCCGCTATCGCTATCGCTTGTTTTGCCAGCCAGTGCGCGACCCACTGCGAGAGAAATCAGCGTGGCGCGTCTGGCCGCAGGTTGACGGAGAAACGCTAATCGAGGTGGCCCCGTTGTTCGTCGGTCAGCATGATTTTGCTTCTTACGGCACCCCGCCCCGGGCCGGAAGCAGCACCCTGCGGACTGTGATGAACGCCTCCTGGCAGGCAAAGGACGACGAATGGCACTTCGAAGTACAGGCCAATGCCTTTTTGTACCGTATGGTGCGCAGGCTGGTCTTTGTCCAGGTGGCTGTTGCGCAAGGAAAGATTTCAGTGGAGGCTGTTGCCCGATCTTTAGCCGGGCAGGCCGAGGGACTGGAACGAAGCGAATTGCCGGCAGGGTTGGCTCCTGCGCATGGCTTGACGCTCGTCGAGGTCACGTATCCAACTGGATCATCTGGTCATATTGAATAAATGAAACGGAGAGACGAAAGTGTACAAAACGTACTATCCGAAAGCCAGCGAGATCGATCGCAAATGGTTTGTGGTAGATGCCAATGGTGAAAACCTAGGCCGTCTTGCTACCCGTGTTGCGGCCGTTTTGCTCGGCAAGCACAAGCCCACCTTCACGCCAGGCGTGGAGATGGGTGACTACGTTGTGGTCGTAAATGCTGAGCGCGTAACCGTGACTGGTACCAAGACCACCAGCAAGTTGGATTCCAAAGTTTATCATCGCCATTCCGGGTATCCGGGCGGCTTGAAGTCCATCTCGTTGCGCGATCAATTGCAAAAATACCCTGATCGCGTCCTGCGTTCTGCTGTGTGGGGCATGTTGCCTCATAACCGCATGGGTCGCTCGCTCTTGAAGCGTTTGAAAGTCTATGCCGGGCCGGATCATCCTCATGGGATGCAGAAACCCGAACCGCTGGCATAGAAAGGAACGGTAGAGAATTATGTCTGTTCAATATTTCGAAGGTGTTGGTCGTCGCAAGGCCAGTACTGCGCGCGTTCGCGTGATGAGCGGCGAAGGTCGTTTCGTCGTCAATGATAAGGAAGGGGAAGTGTATTTCCCTCGCCTGGGCGATCTGGAGGCCATTCTGGCGCCACTCTCTGCTGCCGGCCAGGACCGCGCCAAATATGACGTTACCGTGGTCGTAAATGGCGGTGGCGTTACCGGTCAGACGGATGCGGTGCAGCTTGGTCTTGCTCGCGCGCTGGTCAAGATGAACCCGGACTGGGTCTCTGCCATGCGTAAGGGTGGTTTCATGACCCGTGATGCACGCGTCAAGGAACGCAAGAAGCCAGGCCTCAAGAAAGCTCGTAAGGCTCCGACTTACACCAAACGTTAGTTCGGTCCATCGCTATACTCTCAAACGTAATGCGTGTTACACTCTTGTGCACGCATTACGTTTTGCTTTAATTTTGGAGAAAATTATGCCTGGAATCACTTTGCTCGGTCTTGGACCAGGAAACCCCGATCAGCTAACCCGCGAAGCCTGGGATGTACTTTCATCGGCGGACGAAGTCTGGTTGCGAACGCGCCAGCATCTTACTGTCAATGCTTTGCCGCCAACGATCAATTTGCATTCGTTTGATGAACTGTACGAGAACGGCGAAACCTTTGACCAGGTGTATGACGCAATCGTTGAGAAAGTGCTGGAACTGGGTCGTCGCCCGGAGGGTGTGATCTACGCCGTGCCGGGACACCCTTTCGTGGCGGAAACCACTTGCCCGAAGATTGCCCGCCTCGCACGGGACGAAGGGCTTGCTACCCGGGTGGTGGAGGGACTCTCGTTCTTGGAGCCCACTTTCTCAGCCCTCGGCCTTGACCCGTATCCCCGCTTGACTTTGTTCGATGCTATGGAACTCTCCACGGCGCATGTCCCGGCTTTCCCGCCTGATATGCCTGTCTTGATTGCGCAAATCTATTCGCGGCTGGTGGCTTCCGAAGTCAAGATGACGTTGAATGAAGTTTATCCTGATGAGCATCCGGTGCAGCTCCTCCATGCGGTGGGGACGAAGGACGAGTTGGTCGAAGAATTGAAACTATACGAAATCGACCGCTCCGAGCATATCGGTCTGCTGACCAGCCTGTATGTGCCGTCACTGGGGGAGGGGACCTCCTTCGAAGCCTTCCAGGAAATCATCGCTCATTTGCGCGCGCCGGACGGCTGTCCCTGGGACCATGAGCAGACGCACCAATCCTTGCGTACGCATTTAATGGAAGAGGCCTACGAAGCGCTAGAAGCGATTGATAGGGGTGATATGGATGGCATGCAGGAAGAATTTGGCGACTTGTTGCTGCAAATTGTTTTACATGCACAAATTGCGAATGAAGAAGGAAAGTTTTCGATAAATTCTCTTATCAAAAACATATATGACAAAATTGTCCGTCGGCACCCGCACGTGTTTGGCGATCTGGCGTTGGATGGAGTAAAAGGCGTGTTGCAAAATTGGGAGAAATTGAAGGAAGCTGAGCGCAAGGATAACGGCAAAAAAGAAAAAGGTCTGTTGGATGGTGTCCCTCAGGCTTTACCAGCCTTGACCCAGGCACAGGAATATCAAGACCGCGCAGCGCGCGTCGGCTTCGACTGGCCGGTCGTAGACGGTGTTTTAGATAAAGTGGCTGAAGAGATTCAGGAAATCAAAAGTGCGACCAACGAAGCGGAACTTGCCGAAGAGATTGGCGATCTATTTTTTGCGCTGGTCAATCTGGCGCGCTGGAAGAAGATCGATGCCGAGTCCGCGTTGCGCGAGACCAATCTCAAATTCAAGCGACGCTTTGCGCATGTGGAGCAGGGCGCCAGGCAGCAGGGATGGTCGCTATCTGATATGACTTTAGAGGAGATGGACGCTTTGTGGGGAAGCGCGAAAATGTTAGAATAGAACTATGATCTGGAAAATGACAGTAGGTTTGTTGTTTAGCGTTCTGGTCTTTTCAGGATGTAAGATGTACGATAGCCAGACTGCTGCCTCGCAACCCGGTGAGGTGACACGCTCACAGCCGCCCGAGCCGAATTTACCCGGAGATGCTCCATTGAATAACGCGGAAGTGGTCACTCTCGAACAAGCCCAAACAAGGACAACTTATCATATTCCGCTACCGGAAAGAATTACAATACAACAGGTTTGGATTCAAACAACATCCAGTGGAGACGCTCCTGAAATTCCCGCAAGGCGAGCTGTAGCGGTCCAATTCGAAAACGACGTTTTGCTAAGAATTTACCCGCTAGATAGACAACCGGATTGGGATAGACTCATAGCTCAGAGCAAAGATTATTTTAAGAAGATATCCGTCAATGGCATCCCTGGAATAGGCGCTGATCCGGGGGTTGTAATTTACGATGGCGAGGAATATTTTAACCGGGGGAGTGTGGTATGGTGGGTCGATGGCCTAAAATATGGTTTATATACAGATACTGTATCACTCGAAGAATTATTGAAAGTAGCTGAAACACTCCAGTAAGTCAGGAACTCAGTGGCTTTAACCTTTCGATAATAAACCGCTTATAGCGGTCTTTTTGTTATAAGAGGCGCGATATACACTTTTTTTATTGGTCACACCGAAATCTCTGAATGGCCTCTTCGAAAAGGGCTGCCGCCTGCCCATCTTGCGGTGTGTAGGCCTTCCAGGCGAAGACGCGCTCACCGCAGGTCCATGCGGCGGCGCCGCCATTGGGGAGTACACCCGTGGCGGTCGTGGTGATGGGGGTGTATAAAACGTTCATGTCCCGAATCAGTTTGACGTCCATGTTGCCGACGCGTGTGTCCACTTCGGGTTCCAGGATCAAGTCAAGTAGAAATTTTGGATCAGCGGTGCCCGGCGCGTGCTGCCAGAGTATTTCGATGAACAGATTGGCATTAAAGGCTGCCAGAATCCCTTGACCATAGCTGCTGGGAGAAGCCGGGTTGCGCTGCGCGCTGACATCGAAGAAAGCAACATCAGGCGGGTGGCCAATACAGAACTGGTATTCGCAGAATAACCCCGCCAGTGTCATTGGAGTGGGAGGAGGGTAAGGCGTTGGTTGGGGGTAAGGTGTATAGGTCGGGATGGCAGCAACTGTCGCAGCGACGGCCTGTCGTATCTGTGTATTGGGGTCAATTGTTTGTTTTGGAGCACAAGCAACCCCGATTATAAGGATAGATATTAGTGTCACACAAAGATATAAAGTATTTTGCTTCATAAGAAGTGATTATACTGGCTTTGTTGCATCCTCTAATTGCAGTTTTGTAACCAACGGGATCAGTAGAAAAATGGTCACTCTTGACAAAGGAAACCTGATTTGATATATTAACCCCACCCCCCCGGGGGGGGGTAGGAGAAGCAGATGCAAATCACAGATACTTTGCGGCGTTTGAAAACCATCGAGGGCCATTTGCGCGGGATCATTCGGATGGTCGAGGACGATGCCTACTGCATCGATGTGATCCGCCAGATACAAGCTGTTGAAGCTGCGTTGAATAAAGCCAGTGCGCAAATACTGGAAGGGCATCTCAATTCTTGCGTCATCACTGCAGTTCAAGGGAATGACCAGGCTGAGCGTGAGCGTGTTCTCAGGGAAATTACTGAGGTCTTCGAAATGTCGGCCAAGGTTTAGATATAAATCATAAAAAGGAGAATTGACATGACAACTGTAAAATATTCTGTTCCCAATATATCTTGTGGACATTGTGTCCATACCATTCAGGTGGAGGTTGCTGACTTGGAAGGCGTACAGTCTGTAAAGGCAGATCAGGAATCTCAAGTCGTCGAAATCACTTTCGATAATCCGGCTTCGGAAGATGCGATCAAGGCTCTCCTGGCTGAGATCAATTACCCGGTGGCCGGGTTAGCTATGTAACGATCTTATAGGACTGCGTGTTGTGTCTTACCGATTACGCATTACGCTGGCCGTGATGCGTATTTCGCAAGACAGGATATAGCCTTAACGAGGTGTTTTTAATGTCTCAAACGAAACAAATGACTTTACCGGTAACCGGCATGACCTGTGCCAACTGTGTGGCTACAGTGGAGCGTAATCTTAAGAAACTTAACGGTGTGGACAGTGCAGTCGTCAACCTGTCATCGGAAAGGGCGACCGTCGAGTATGATCCGTCCCTGCTTGCTTTGCCCGATTTGATTGCACGCGTCGAGCGCGCCGGATACGGGATCGCCACGGGTGAAGCGGATCTCATCATCAAGCGCCTGGCTGATGATAACGATGCTCGCCGCCTGGAAAAAGCCTTCCTAAATCTGGATGGTGTGCTGGAGGCGCAGGTAAATTTTACATCTGAGAAGGCGCGCGTCCGGTATATCCCCACCGTAGTTACTCAGGCCGAGATCCGGCGGGCAGTTTCCGGGTCCGGGTTTGAAGCGTTGGAACTGGGTGGTGACGCGGAAGATGCCGAAGCCAAGGCCCGTGAGCATGAGATCAGTGAGCAACGTCGTCTGCTTATCATTGGCCTGATTTTCACAGTCCCGTTGTTCTTGTTCTCGATGGGCATGGACTTCGGCCTGTTGCCGATGACCTGGAGGCATGCGACCTGGCCAATGTGGCTGATGTTTACGCTGGCAACCCCGGTCCAATTTTATGTGGGCTGGCAATATTATGTGGGCGCATACAAATCACTGCGCAATGGTTCGGCCAATATGGATGTGCTGATCGCGATGGGTTCATCTGTGGCCTATCTCTACTCAGTCGCCATTTTACTGGGTTTGTTACCTGCGCATCATGTCTATTTCGAGACCGCGGCGGTCATCATCACGCTTATCCGGTTGGGAAAATACCTGGAAGCGCGTGCCAAGGGACGCACCAGCGAAGCGATCAAAAAATTAATGGGACTTCGCGCCAAGACCGCGCGCGTCGTTCGAGCGGGTACCGAAGCTGAGGTGCCTGTGGACGAGGTAATCGTGGGCGATGTGGTTCTCGTGCGCCCGGGCGAGAAGATCCCGGTGGATGGTGTGGTGGTGGAAGGCCGCTCGGCTGTGGACGAGTCGATGCTGACAGGCGAGTCATTGCCCCTGGAAAAGGGCCCCGGCGATCCTGTGATTGGCGCGACGCTCAATAAATTGGGCCTGCTCAAGTTTGAGGCTACTAAAGTGGGCAAAGAGACTGCGCTGGCGCAGATCGTGCGTCTGGTGGAAGAAGCCCAGGGCAGCAAGGCGCCCATCCAAAAGCTGGCCGACCAGGTTTCGGCGATTTTTGTACCGGTGGTAATTGCCATTGCAGCGGTCACGTTTTTAGCATGGTATTTTGTCGTCCCTGAATCTTGGGGCGGAGGCGACTTTACAACAGCGCTCATCAATATGGTTGCAGTGCTGGTGATTGCCTGTCCATGCGCGATGGGACTGGCTACGCCGACGGCCGTCATGGTCGGCACAGGCAAGGGCGCGGAAATGGGGATCCTGTTCCGTAATTCGGAGGCGCTGGAGCGGGCTGGGAATGTCGGTGTGGTAGTGCTGGATAAGACCGGTACGATCACGAAGGGACAGCCGGCGGTGACAGATATTGTGATGGTGGACGGTGGACGGTGGACGGATGATGGCTTATTGAAATTGGCTGCTTCTGTTGAGAAAGGCAGTGAGCACCCGTTAGGTGAAGCAATTTGGGCGGAAGCTACATCTCGCGGTTTGGTTTTAGCGGAAGCGGCCGGGTTCAAGGCGGAGCCTGGACAAGGGGTGCAGGCTGAAGTCGAAGGGCGAAGCGTAGCTGTCGGTAACGTCCGTATGATGGAATCGCTTGGATTTTCGCTGAATGGGTTGGAGCCGGAGATCGTCCGTCTGCAATCCGAAGCCAAAACGGCTATGTTGGTGGCGGTCGATGGCGCTGTCAGTGGAGTGATTGCGGTGGCCGATACGCTCAAGGATGGCTCCAAAGAAGCTGTCGAAGAGTTGCATCGCATGGGTTTGAAGGTTGCCATGATTACGGGCGATAATCGTAAAACGGCTGAAGCAATTGCGAGCATGGTCGGCATCGATAAGGTGCTGGCTGAGGTACTGCCTGCAGGGAAGTCTTCTGAGGTAAAGAAATTGCAGGAATCCGGCGCAGTTACGGCGATGGTAGGAGATGGCGTCAACGATGCACCTGCGCTGGCGCAGGCGGATGTGGGCATTGCGATTGGCACGGGTACGGATGTAGCCATGGCGGCTGCTCCGGTCACGTTGATGAGCGGCGACCTGCGTGGTGTGGCGCGCGCCATAGCGCTTTCACGCAAGACGCTCGGCACGATCAAACAGAACCTGTTTTGGGCGTTCTTCTACAACGTTGTCCTGATCCCGGCGGCGGCGATGGGATTTCTGGTCCCAATGCTGGCAGCGGGCGCGATGGCGTTCAGCAGTGTATTTGTGGTGAGCAATAGCCTGAGACTGAGGCGGGCAAAAATTTAACCCCTTTCTAATCCTGATATTTCCAGGGCGCAAAGTCACGAGCTTGAAAATTTGTCCAGTTATTGTGGCTTTGTGCCTTGATGGTTAAGTCTCTTTGTGTTCGAAAAATCTTAATGCGAAGGAAACGATATACAAGTATGGTATCCAACAACCGTAGAAACAAAATTGACCCAGTCTTTGTGATGATGGCAGGGGTGGCGTTGGTGGCTATTGCCTTGATCATTCTCCTCCTGCCGCCAGGCCAGGAGAATGTGCCTGCGAACGTATTTGCCGGCCCGTTCGGGCAATTGAGTGTGGCGTTTATAACCGGGCTTACCACTGGTGGATTGAGTTGCCTGGCTGTACAGGGTGGTCTGTTGGCCAGCTCGCTCGCGCGCCAGATCGAGGTGGATATACTCAATCAACCCAAAGGCCGGAAGGGCCAGTCGCGGTCGATCCCACAAACGAAACCGGCTCTTCCTATTGCGTTATTTTTGCTGGCCAAGCTGGGCGCATACACTGTTCTTGGCGCATTGTTGGGCTGGTTGGGTTCGTTCCTGAGCCTCTCCCCGATTACGCGCGCCATCCTGATGATTGCCATTGGCGTCTTCATGCTTGGCAACGCATTGCGTATGTTGAATGTGCATCCGATATTCAGGTATTTCTCCATCGAGCCGCCGAAATTTATCACGCGTTATATTCGGCGAACAGCCAAAAACGGACCGGAGTTGGTGACACCATTGTTTCTGGGAGCGCTCACCGTATTTATTCCCTGTGGCGTCACACAGGCGATGATGGGCGCGGCGCTGGCAACTGGGCGGGCAGGCATGGGCGCAGCATTGATGTTTGCGTTCACGTTGGGTACAAGCCCGGTTTTCTTTCTTGTCGCTTATTTGACGACCAAGATTGGGGCCAAGCTCGAATCCTTTTTCATGCGTTTCGTTGCCGTGGCGGTGCTTGTATTAGGGTTGGTGACCTTGAACAGCGGTTTGAATTTGATCGGTTCCCCGCTCTCTTTTGAGAATATGACTCGTGGAATGTTCTCGCCGTCTCCTGCGCAGGAGACAGTCGTAAGTGAAGGGGATTTAACCTTGTTTGTAGAAAACCAGGGCTATTTTCCACAAACATTGCGCGCCAGGTCTAGTGTGCCTGTTTCGCTGAATCTTGTGACCAATCAGACATATTCCTGCGCACGCGATTTTGTTATTCCCGCATTGGGCTATTATGAATTATTGCCAGATACAGGCAAGGTTATTGTGGATATCCCGGCGCAGGCGCCCGGAACGCGTATGTTTTTTACCTGTTCCATGGGAATGTATACTGGCTTGATCGTATTCGAGTAAGAGGAAACGAAAATGATTAAGAGAACCTTTCGGGTGACTGACATGCATTGCACGAACTGTGCCATGAAAATAGAAGAAATAGAAGATGACTTGCCGGGAGTCAGGCAGGTCTCTGCCAGCTATCGAAAAATGCAAATGACCGTTGAATATGACGATTCCAGAGTGAGCGAAGCCCAGATTTTAGAGGCAGTCAAGCAGAAGGGTTATACCGCCCTGCCTTTAGCCAGCTTTTGACCTATTCTTTATGCGGCTTTTTGCGAAATTCTTGTAAGGTCTCCAGATAGTAATCTGGGAGACCGATGTCGAAACGTTGACCGTCCATAACTAATCCCAAGAAACCGTCTTCCTGTCGCAAGCGATCGAGGGCAGATGTCAATTGGAATTCACCGCGTTCACGGACGTTGTTTTCAATATGCTCTTTCAGATATGTAAAAAGCTTTGGCTTAATGACATATTGCCCAAAGACGGTCAGGTATTCGCCAGCTGGCAAGTCGGGGACGCGCAAGTTCGTGCGAGCATAATCCAGGGTGGGCTTTTCGGCGAATTCGGTGACGTTTAGCAAGCGATTTTCTTCCAGCCAGACGCCGGTGATAGTGCCAAATGTTCCAATTTTTTCTTCAGGCGTGCGTCGCATACCGACAATGTTTTGCCCATGTAGTTGATAGGCTTCTAAAAGTTGACTGGCGCAGTGGTTATCATTGTTCGAGCGGTAGATATGGTCGCCTAACATCAAGAGGAATGGCTCATCCCCAACAGCTTCATGAGCAGAATAAACGGCGTGGCCAAATCCCTCCTGGGTTTCTTGGATAGCAAAGGTCACATGGCGGCCTATTTCTAGCAGTCGGTGGGCATAATCCTGGAAGTGTGAGGGTAATTTGTTGTAATTTTCGATCGAGATTTGTTCACAAAAGAAGGATTGAAAATCTTGCAGGTCGTCTTCCTGAACGATAATGATAATTTCCTCGATCCCTGCCTCCAAAGCTTCCTCGACAATGAACAGGATGGCTGGTTTGGCAATGCCATTTTCATCTATGATCGGGAATAATTCTTTTTTGGCGGCTTTTGTTGCTGGGAAGAGACGTGTTCCAAAGCCGGCTGCCGGGATGACAGCCTTACGAACTTTTTGCTGAGGGGTGAGCGTTAGTTTCAGGCCGGGCAAATGCAGGTCTCTCTCCAGAATTTGAATCACAGCATTTTGGTCCGCCTCTGTGCGACAGATGAATTGCGCCGTGCCATCGCCTTGCGACCCGACGCCTTTACCGCCCCAAATATGCGGTTCGAATGGTTTGTAACTTAAAATGCGATGGAGCAACGGCGATGTTAATTCCTCGGGACAGGCAGGGGTGGCGTATCGGTCGAAGAAATCTTGTGCTTCCGTCATCAATGCGCCAAGCTGTTGGGCATTTGATCCGTTGAGAGCATTCACAGCTTGAGCAACAATCCGTTTGTTAATGGGGCCAAGCAATTCTTGCACGCCGCGCTCAACCTCGTTCTCCGCAAATGGATAGCAACGGTTGAGCCTGTTCAAAATTTCCATTGTATCTTTCCTGGCTTGTAAATCTACAATCACGAAGTACATTGGTGAATGCACTTGCAGTTCTTTCGTCTCCAGGCGATCAGCATCGAAAGTCATGAGTACCGGGCGGTTGCCGAAGGCGCAGCCTTGGTCCATACGACCACAGCGGGAGGGAGTGGTAATTTCACCCTGATAAGCAAGTTCCATCTCTCCGCGTATTGTCATCTTAAGGTCATAGACGCGGTTGAAAGCGCGCGCGGTCAGGACACAAATAGCTGCGCTAGATGACAGACCTTTTTTGACAGGAAGGTCGGTTTTGAAGTTATCTATCACCAGTCCGCGGACGTGATAATTCGTAAGAACCTGATAAGCCACTCCAGCAATGTAGCTCCAATACCCTCCATTTTGCGCCTCTTCTAATAATCTCTTGGGCTCCATTGGAATTTCCACCGGACCCTGGCGCTTGCCGTCTTGCCCTGTAGAAGTCAGAACCAGAGAAGTAGGGTGTGGGGATACATCGGCGTAGATGCCCTGATCGGTTCCGGTGATCAGGGTATAGCCCATTTCGATTTGTGCATTGATGCGTCGGTAACCACCAGCCCAGTCAGAGTGCTCGCCGACAAGGCATATACGTCCAGGGATAAAAAGTTTCATGATGATTTCCTGTTATGCGTGAGATGCCATATTTTATCATCATGGGAGGAGAGCTGGTCAAGCGAACCGGGGGGTGTCTAATTTCAGGAAAATAAGAAATATGTCACCCTGAGCACAGCGAAGGGTCTCCCGCGCTTTGCGCGGAGATTCTTCACTCCCTGCGGTCGTTCAGAATGACATTATGCTTTCGCACCCCCAAGCAAACCCCAAAATGATTCAAAAATCTTATCGGGTGTATACTTGCCCCTTATATTAAGGAGACATTCGAATGAATAAAGGTATCTGGCATGCATTGGGCGCGTATATGCTCTGGGGATTATTCCCGATCTATTGGAAGTGGTTGCAAGATGTTCCGGCCTTGCAGGTGATTGGTCACCGTGTAGGCTGGTCCTTTATTTTATTGATGATAGTGATCTTCGCGACGAAGCAGTGGACGCAGCTTCGTTCAACCCTGACCTGGCGTGTGCTCGGCATCTATTTGAGCGCGGGTCTACTCCTCAGCGTTAACTGGTTGATCTACGTCTGGGGAGTGAATTCTGGGCACATTGTGGAGACCAGCCTGGGCTACTTCATTAATCCATTATTGAGTGTCTTGCTGGGCATGATATTCCTGGGAGAGCGCTTGCGGCCTATGCAATGGTTGCCAGTTGGACTGGCTGCTTTGGGCGTGATCTATCTCACCTGGGCATACGGGTCATTGCCATGGATTGCGCTTTCGCTGGCCTTCTCCTTCGGGTTCTACGGGCTGGTGAAGAAGATTTCGCCGCTCGGCTCTCTGTATGGCCTGACCCTTGAAACCGGGTTGGTGTTTTTACCCGCATTGGGCTACCTGCTTTTTACCGAGGGCGCTGGCCAGGGCGCTTTTGGTCACATCGGCGTAGTTTCTGATTTATTGCTGGTGGGCGCCGGCGTGGTGACCACCATTCCGCTGCTGATGTTCGCTTCAGCTGCAAAGCGCATCCCGCTGACAATGATCGGCGTTATGCAATACATCGCTCCAACAATACAGTTCTTACTTGGAGTGCTCCTATACAAAGAGCCGTTTACCACGACCAAGCTGGTCGGTTTTTCGATGGTTTGGATTGCGCTGATCGTCTTCTGGGTGGAGGGCTTACTTACACGAAAAGTGCAAAGGGCAGTTGTCGAAGCGGCTTAGGGTAGTCTCCGCATTCTTTGAGTGCACCCTGCTCACTTAACAACCACTCCCCGCCTTCACGACGGGGAGTGGCTCTAATTACGTTCCCGGTCGGGGCAGATTTGTGGAGAACAAGTACGTACCTGATGACGAACAAGTACGTACTTGTTGAGGGAGAAGTACGTACTTGTTGAGAAAGAAGTACGTATGTGTTTTGAAGCCTTCCCAGGGGCGGCTTATTTTTCCCCAAGCGACTACTCCCCGCCATGAAAGGGGAGCAGTCTATCTCACAAAGCGAGTAACTGGAGGGTGGCTTTGTCCGGACGAGTTTAGGCTGACCTATAACTCACCTTCGTAATAAAATTTTTCAAGTTGTTGGGAAATGTACCCTTTGGACAGGCCGATATAAAAACCAAATAACAGCGCCAGGAAAATAATTAAGAATTGACTTGGCCAGGTATCGCTGTACCACCCCCAAAAGCCTAAATTCAAAATAACGATGATGAAACCAACCACTGCGCCTGCGGTAACTGCTCCCCTGAAACCAAAATTTAACAACTCTGATAATTTTTTAGAGTTGTCTTCGTCTCTTCTTTGTATTTTATGATTTAAATCATCTGTCATAGCAGGAAGCGGTAGATCGACGGGAACGGGTTTTCCAATTGAATGCTCTACCTGAGCAGGAAACAGCGGATCGGCCGGAACGGGTTTTCCGAACCACTTGCGAAATTTCTTTTCCAAATCTTCGATCGATATTGGATACTCTTCTTCTATCATAAATATATTTTACGGTTTATGGCGAAAAACAAAAATCACCTTGTTGTTGGGGTAGAACCTTACAATTTTGTTAAGTAGCACTCCCCAATAGAGGACTTGGGAAGGCAGCTTTTAAATCTGTCAAAATTTGCTCGAAGCATGATAGACTTGTACCAATTGCTCTCATTCAACACTGTTCCTTAGGGGTCCCCCATGAGCGTGCCTGATAGTATCAAACAATTGGTAGAACGTTTCGAAGCCCACAGCGAGGCGTATCGTTCGAGCAGGTATAACGAGACGCAGGCTCGGCGCGAGTTCATCGATCCGTTCTTCAAAGCCTTGGGCTGGGATATCGATAATGAACAGGGTTACGCTGAAGCCTATAAAGATGTCATCCACGAACCGACGCTGGAAGTGGAAGGGGAGACCAAAGCGCCCGACTACGCCTTCCGCGTCGGCGGCGCGCGCAAATTCTTTGTCGAGGCCAAGAAACCAGCGGTCAACATCCAGAGCGATATCCACCCCGCCTTCCAACTGCGACGCTATGCCTGGTCGGCCAAACTGCCCTTGTCCATCCTGACGGATTTCGAGGAGTTTGCAGTCTACGATTGCCGCGTCAGGCCGGACAAAGGCGACAAGGCCTCCACGGGCCGCGTGCTGCTGTATACCTACAAGGATTACGTCGAGAAATGGGACGAGATCGCGGCGGTCTTTTCGCGCGAGGCGGTGCTGAAAGGCTCGTTCGATAAGTATGCCGAAGGGACAAAAGGCAAGAAGGGCACCGCCGAAGTGGACGATGCCTTCCTGGCCGAGATCGAACGTTGGCGCGAAGCCCTGGCAAGGAACATCGCCCTGCGCAACCCGTCGCTTTCGGTGCGCGAATTGAATTACGCCGTGCAGATGACCATCGACCGCATCATCTTCCTGCGCATCTGCGAAGACCGGAGCATTGAGCCTTATGGGCAATTGCAGCGGGCAGCCCTCACCCCGTCCTTCGGACACCCCTCTCCCACTGGGAGAGGGGACGGGGGTGAGGGAATTTATGGCGAACTATGCCGCCTGTTCCAATTAGCGGACGCTCGTTACAATTCCGGGTTGTTCCACTTCAAGGAAGAGAAAGGCCAATCGGGTGCGGCAGACAGCCTGACGCTGAGTCTGAGCGTGGACGATAAAGTCCTGAAGGAGATCCTGACCGGTCTATACTATCCCGAAAGTCCCTACGTCTTTTCCGAAATCCCGTCCGATATCCTGGGGCAGGTGTACGAGCGCTTCCTGGGGAAGGTCATCCGGCTGACGGCGGGGCACCAGGCGAAGGTGGAAGAGAAGCCCGAAGTGCGCAAGGCGGGTGGGGTGTATTACACGCCGACTTACATCGTGGACTATATCGTCAGGAACACGGTCGGGAAACTGCTAGAAGGGATGACACCCAAGGAAGCGGCAAAGCTGCGCATTCTGGACCCGGCCTGCGGATCGGGCACCTTCCCGCTGGGCGCGTACCAGTATTTGCTGGACTGGCACCTGGATTGGTATACGCAAAATGACCCGGAGAAGTGGGCCAGGGGCAAGGACCCGGCTATTTTTCAGGCCCCCTCCCGGCCTGCGGCCACCCTCCCCCATTTTCCGCGAACTTCAGCGGAAAATGGGGGAGGGCAGGGTGGGGGTTGGCGCCTCACCACCGCCAAGAAGAAGGAAGTCCTGCTCAACAACATCTACGGCGTGGACATCGACGCGCAGGCCGTGGAAGTGAC
>CAZLOC010000012.1:0-12124 GCA_964560935.1 uncultured Anaerolineaceae bacterium
AAGATGCTGTCCGAAGCCCGCCAAAAGGACGACTTGCGCCCGGTCTGCTCGCACGCCGAAAAACTGCCCTTTCCCGACGACACCTTCGCGCGCATCATCATGGTGGACGCCCTGCATCACGTCTGCGACCAGCGCGAGACGGTGGACGAACTCTGGCGGACGCTCCAGCCGGGCGGCCGTCTTGTCATCGAGGAACCAGACCTGCGCCTCTTCGGGGTGAAACTGCTTGCCATCGCCGAGAAACTGGCGCTGATGCGCAGTCATTTCCTCTCCCCGCCGCGCATCGCCGAACTGTTCCGTTACTCCGATGCCCGCGTCCGTATCGAAACGGGAAAATTCAACGCCTGGGTCATTGCGGAGAAAATCCTCACCCCCAGCCCCTCTCCCATTGGGCGAGGGGAGAAAAAGAGTAAGTCATGAACCATGCCATCGAAGTAGAAAATCTGACAAAGTATTACCCTTCGGCAGGGCTTCGACAAGCTCAGCCCAATGGCTCAGGGCAGGCATTCCTGGCAGTGGATCACATCAATTTCACCGTCGAACAGGGCGAGATTTTCGGATTTCTCGGCCCGAACGGCGCGGGCAAGACCACCACCCAGCGCATGCTGACCACGCTTCTCACCCCGACCGAGGGGCGCATCCTGATCAACGGGCATGATCTCGCCCGCGACTCTTATCCCGCCAAACGGCAACTCGGGCTGGTACCCGAAGAATCCAACGTCTATACCGAACTGACCGCCTGGGACAACCTGATGTTCACCGCCAGCATCTACCGCGTGCCGCGCAGCGAGCGGGCGAAACGCGCCCAGGAATTGCTGGAAACCTTCGGCTTGTGGGAAAAGCGCGCTGTCAAAACCGAGAACTTTTCCAAAGGTATGCGCCGCCGCTTGAGCATTGCCATGGCCATCATCCACAAACCGTCCCTGCTGTTCCTCGACGAACCCACGCCCGGGCTGGACGTGCAGAGCATCCGCGCCATCTGGGAACTGATCCGCCGCATGAACGCCGAAGGCACGACCGTGTTTATCACCACTCACCAGATCGAGGAAGCCAACCAGTTATGCGGGCGCGTGGCGATTATCTCGCGTGGCAAGATTGCTGCCATCGACACGCCGGAGCGGCTCAAGGCAAACTTCCGCCGCGTTCAATCGGTGGAGGTGGCGCTGGAACCTCCCGAAGGTTCTGAATCTTCGGGAGGTTTACCGGGGCTGGAATCCCTGCCCGGGGTGACCACGCAGGTTAAAGTCGGAGACAAGATGCGCCTGTACACCGAAGACCCGTCGGCGCTGCTGCCGCGCCTCATCCAGTACGCCGAGTCCCATGCCCTGCGCGTCGTCAGCCTGAACACGCTGGGACCCAGCCTGGAGGATGTCTTTCTCGAAATCACGGGCGGGCAGGTGGGCGTGGTTGGAAATGAAACACAGGAAGAGAAACCCGCCAGGCGCGGGATGGGAGGCCGCAAATGAATCAATGGATCGAGCGAATCAAAGACGAATGGGCACAAGCCTGGACGGTGGCCGTCAAGGATGTGCGCGTGTATTACCTGCGGCCCGGCATGATCATGTTCGGCTTCCTGATGCCGTTCTTTATGTTCTTCTCGTTTTCGGTGCGGCGGGAATTGGGCGCGGCGGAAGGGGTGGCGCGTCTGCTGGCGTTAGCGGTCTTCTTCACAGCCGGGGCGGCGGGACCGTTCATCATCCCGACCGAGCGGCGCATTGGCACGTATGACCGCTTGCTGGCCGCACCCATGTCCCTGCTTACGTTGCTGCTCGGCAAGACGGCAGTCGGGGCGTTCTTTGCTATAGCGGTCTCAATCGTGGCCTTGCTGGCGGGACTGCTGTTCTTCGGGGCAACCATCCTCCAGCCAGGATTGCTCGCCGCGGGTATTTTGCTGGGGGCGTTCTCTTTCTCGACTCTGGGACTGGCCTTTGGCTCGATGCCCACCACCAACCCGGGCGATGTGCAAATGCCCAGCACACTCCTGCGTTGGGGATTGCTATTTATCAGCGGCGTCTTCATCCCCTTGGGCGAAATGGCGCCTGTGGCGCGGGCGATTGCCTATCTCTCCCCGCTGACCTACGCCCAGGATGTGATGAACCATGCCGTTTTGGGAAGCGGGCTGATCAATCCCTGGCTCGACCTGTCCGTGTTGGCCTTGAGCGGTGTCCTGCTCCTGTGGCCCTCCATCAAAATGCACCAGCGGGCGCGGGTGTTGGGGAGGTGAGAGGCTGTTAAAGCAAACCCGGAGCCAGTCGGCTCTGGCTCCGGGTTGCTAAGGAGAGAATGCTTGGTTTGGGTAGATCTTGTAACAGGCCTATTCTAAGACCCTGACCGTAACGAGCCCATCAACTTTGCCTGCGTTCTCTAATAAGTACAGCGCGGCGTCGTTCCATTCTTTGATGAACTTTGCAGCCTCTTCTGGAGAAGCCGTGCCAGAGGCCAGTTTATCCCCAGGTTCAGTTAAGACTTTTTCGTTGATCGGGGGCTGGACCAAGGCAATATTCCATGAGGCTGCTACGCTTTTGCCTGTATCCATCCGGGTGAAAATCCATTCCATCTTCGGCGGGGCTGTGCCAACCGGCTCCTCGGTGTAAAGCATTTTATTTCTGCGAACGGTCAGCGGGTTGCCCTTCGCAAAGATCGACCCGGAAAAACCGGTCTTAGGGGAGGCTCCAGTGATGTAGGCCATCACTTCGCCAAAAACACCGATGTTCCATTCGTCTTCCGCGCCTGGCGCCTGAATTGCGATTTGGCCGCGAACCGGAACCTCTCCATTAGGATAGAGTTGTTCCAGCGACAGGCGTGTCATTGTCCAGGCGGCCGCTACAACCATGCAAGAATGCCCCGATAACTTTGCCACTTCCTCATAATAATATGGCATTGGTTCATCAGTTTGCCCAAGCATCTCGATGAGCGGATCGCGCATCATGATGGGCGGAACCTGCTCGATATAAGCATAGTTCCATTTTTCCCCGTTATCGAACTGGGTTTGCGTCTGTTCTGCTGAAACGGGTTGAGCAGGGGCAGAGGGGCTGCATGCTGTCATAAGCATCGCTGCAGTCGCTAACAACGCAAAAACAAAATACAGTTTCTTCATCTTCTTTCTCCTTCTTGAGAGGTTTCGGGCTGTTAATTGGGTGAAAATCTTCTTCAAGTCAGCCGTGTAATATATACAAATGCAGATTATCACAAATAAATGACATAAAGTATGACATAAGTTAAGTTTTCAGTGAAGAACCACCGGCTGACATTGCAAGTACGCTGGCTCATGCGAACATGCATGACGCGATAGACGGTTTGATTTCGAAGTGGAGGAAAAATTGAGGTGAAGAAAAAAACAGAGACACTCAAGAATGAGCGCCTCTGTTTGATGGCAAACTGCGTTTGCTTACTTGCTTTTATTCTGCAGCGTTGGTGACCAGACGCTGTTTGAAGAATGGGATGAGCAGCATCACAACAATACTCAGGCCCATCAGCGCGCCGTACAGGTAGTCATTGGTGGCGTGTCGAACATAGTGAGTCGCGCCGCTGGCGACAATTGTCACCAGGCCGCCGATCAAACCGGCATACCAGCCGGACATTTTCTTCTGCCCCAACAGGTAGATGGCTGCGATGCACAGGGCCATGCCTACCCAAAGAGCGAGCCAGCCAAAATATGTGATGGCAATGCCTTCGGCGAACAGCGGACGGCCCGGATGTCCGAACAGGATACGATAAGCAGCATGCCCGTTGGCAAAGTCCTCCGCCGCGGTCACGCCCAGCATCAAGAAGACTAGGAACTCCACAACTTTCTGGGGCAGGTCCACTTTTTCGGCCAGCAAAAGGACAAAATACGGGATCAGGCCGATGGTCATCATGATGACCGCGGGTGGGAATCCGCCCTCTACACTGCCGACAAAGTTCATCCAGGGCACGATCATGTACGCGCCGCCGATGGATGGCACTGCCAGGCAGAGCAACGCCAAACCACGCGTCCAGCGTTCGCCGCGATACAAAGGAAGGGCAATCACTAACAGGACCAATCCGGCGACAACGGAAAGCGTGCTCCAGAACGGGTAGAAGAAACTGACCAGCCAGACGGTATAGGCCAGCAGCGGCGCTTGCGGGTTGCCCTCTGCGGTGAACTTCGCGATGCGCTCCTGTTGGTATGTGACAATCGGGTTGACCATGTCGAACCCGATGAAGGGCACCCACACGATCATCAAGATGGCGGCCAGCACCACCAGGCTGACCACTGCGAGACGGGTATTGCGAGGCGTTTGAAGTAGCATGTCTGACTCCTTGAACTAGATATGATTGAATTTCGTGAAAGAATTCACTACCAATTTACCTGTTTCCGCTGATTAAAGCCTTGACATAAGTCAAGAAATGCGTTTTTATGGTGTTATGGACAATAAAACCCACCAACTTGCCGATCAATTGGCCCGCGCCGAAGTATTCGGGTTGTTGACGCCAGCGGAACGATTGGAGTTGGCAGGGATAGCCCATCGCAAAGCTGTGAAGAAAGGGGATGCGTTTTGTTTCCAGGGGGATGAGCGGCGCTTTGTCTTGTATATTGAAGAGGGTGTGCTGCGCTCTGTGATCAATGCGCCGGATGGAAGGGAGTATGTGGTCTCCAACTGGGAGGCGGGGGAGGAGTTCTGGAGCCACACGCTGCTGGATGGCGATCCCATGCCTTCCACGCTGGAAGCAGTCCAGGCATCGCTTGTTTACCAGTGGGAGGGAGAAGTAGCGCTGGAATTCGTCCTGCGCAATCACAAGGCTACGCGCGGCCTGCTCCGCCGCCAGACGCAGTTGATCCGTAAACGCCGGGAGAGTATTTACAACCTGGCTTTCAATCCGGTTGCCGGCCGTCTGGCAAAACTGGTTATAGAGAAATTTGTGAATGCCGAAGGGCCAACAGTGCAGCGTGATCTGACCCTTGAAGAGATGGCCTCCATGGTCGCTACCTCGCCGGAAGTCATTTGTCGTATTCTCTACCAGTTTCAGGCTGAAGGCATGTTGAGTGTAAATCGCGCCAGCATCACCTTGCATGACCGTGATGGATTAGAGAAATTGATCCTCAAAGATTAGGAATCTGCGATGTCGAAACTTCAATCTTTCTTGTCCACACAAGCAGTCTTTTCCTTCCTGGATGAGGCTCAAAAGGAAGCTTTGCTCAGGGGGGGCATTGCACGTTCTTATCCCAAAGGCGCCTTCATAATACAGATGGGAGATGTCTGGCCATACCTGTTTATCGTAACATCGGGATGCGTCAATGCTGTAAAAGAATCCAGCGAAGGACGCAGCCTGATCGTAGCAACGTTTGACATCGGGGATATTTTTTGGGGCTTGGCGTTTTTCCATGAAGATGCCCCTATGCCGGTGACATTGGAAACGACCAAAGAAACCAGTCTCTTTTTGTGGTCTCGTGAGCGCATCCTGCCGGTGATCTTACAGAATGGTCAGTTTTCCTGGGAATTAAGCTGCCTGATGGTAAAGCGTATGCTGCGGGCCAGCGCCATTGTCGATGAATTGGCCTTCCAGCCAGTGACGGGCCGTGTCGCTCGTTTGCTGCTTGACAACTTCCCATCCGATCAAGATTCTGCGCCCCGCCACCTGACGCTGGACGAAATGGCCGCCCGGGTTGGCACAACACGCGAGATGGTTTGCCGCGTCCTGTATCGTTTCGCGGAACAGGGGGCGATCCAAATCAACCGCACCGAATTTATATTTACAGATCGAAGTTTGTTGGAAGAACATACCCGTCGGGGTTAGCCGGGTAAATCCAAATCGCGTTGCAGTAAATCATCTGTCGTTTCCCGGCGCTGGATAAGTTGCACCAGTCCCTGCTCCAGCCACAGCACTGCCGGACGCCGCGCCCCGTTGTAATTGCCGGACATGCTCAACTGGTACGCCCCGCTCATCGGAACGGCGATCAATTCCCCTTCGCTGACTTTAGGCATCGGCAGATCTTCGATGATGACATCCCCGGATTCGCAATACGGCCCCGCGATATGGACGCTCTCGCTTCTTTCCCGGTCCGGGCTTGCCACCGATAAAGCAGAATATCTCGCCCCGTACAGCGCGTGCCGCGGATTATCCGCCATCCCGCCGTCCACCAGCAGCCAGGCGCGTACCCCCTGCCTCTTCACCGTAAGGACACGATAGATTGCCACCCCAGCCCGCGCCACAATACTGCGTCCGGGTTCGATGTGCAGATGGGGCAGGTCGAGGCCAAGCTGCCGACAGGTCTCAATGACTGTCTCAGCAATCAACTTGATATAAGACTCGATTTCTGGCTGCGGCAAATCGTCTTCGTGATACGCTACGCCCCAGCCGCCGCCGGGCGAGAAGTGCCAGTCGCCGGAAAAGCCGATTTGCCTGGCAAGATCGAGCGCCAGTTCGATGGCGGGTTTGAGCGGGGCAGGGTCGCAGAATTGGGAGCCCTGGTGGAAATGCAGCCCGTTCAAAGGCAGGCCTTTTTCCTTGCAAAATAAGACCGCCTCCACTAATTCTTCCCCATCCATACCGAATTTGCTATTATGTTGCCCGGTTTGCGTGTAGGCATGAGTTGTGACGGCCAGCCCGGGTTGCAGGCGCAGCCACAGATTTATGTCACTCTGAGAGAGCGGTTGTTGCGACCGAAGAGTCTCGGTTTTGCAGGAGCAGGGATTCTTCGCTTTGCTCAGAATGACATGGATCCGATTAAGTTCTGTTAGATTGTCAACAACAATTGTCCCCGCAAATCGGACGGCCGCGTCCAAGTCTTCATCCGATTTGTTGACGCCGTGTACCACAAGATTCTCGCGGGGCACGCTGCCAGCCTTTGCAATTGCGATTTCACCCTCACCGGTGCAGTCCAGCCACAGGTCGTGACGCTGCGTCCATTGCGCGATGGCCGTGCACAGGTAGGCTTTCCCGGCATAGGTAACGGAAGCAGGCCCGGGGTAGAACGCGGCGAGACAACGTTTGTATTCGGCAACGGAATTATCCATCGTTGCCCGGTCATACAGGTAGAGCGGGGTGCTGTATTCCTCTGCAAGAGACACTAAATCCTGACCGGCTATGGTCAGAGTATCGTTCTCGATTTTGGTTGTGTCGGGGAAAAGATGCAGGCGGTTCATTCCTCGCCGAAGAACAAATCCCACCAGAGTTGCCAGTTTGACCTGGGAGTCGGAATGGGGGTGGGTTCGGGATTTGTAATCTGCGGTTCGCCTTCGTCCCCCAGAATGCTGACCGGATGGTCCCCCTCTTGGATCATATGCCCTTCGCTGCGCGCTTGTTCCTCGACGATCTGGTCAGAGTTGGCGTTGGAAACTTGGGCCTCCAAGGCGACCCTGGTCAATGCGACTTGTGTTGCTTCCGCACGAGTGATAACGGCCTGGCGATTGAGCCGGTCGAGTTTTTCCAGGCGCGAGTTGAAGTCTACAATTACGACGACCAGGAATAAAACTCCTGCAATGACAGCTACGCGGCGCCAGTCGATGGGTAGGCGTTTCATGGACTTATCTTACCCTCTGTTGCAAAGGTTGGCAAGAAGCAAAGCCTCTGGTACAATTCGCCGCCGAGCGTTGTACCCTTCGCTCAAATCCTGCCGCGTTTTGCGGCAAAACTATCCCCAGAAAGGGCTTGAATGAAATGAAAGTAATGCTGATCAAGGACGTTTACAAATTGGGCCGCGCAGGCGACGTGAAGAGAGTCGCCGATGGGTATGGCCGCAATTTTCTTATCCCACAGGGATTAGCCGTGTTGGCTACTCCCGGCGCGTTAAAGCAGGTTGAACGCATCCGTTCGCAGGCAGAGATCCGCCGCGCGGAGCAGAACCAGGAACTCAAAGGCCTGGCAGATGAAATCACTGGCGTTGTGTTGACCTTCGCTGCCAAAGCCGGTGAGACCGGCAAACTATATGGCTCGATCACCACGCAGAATGTAGCCGATGCTTTGCAGGGGAAGACCCGTTACGAGGTCAAGCGCCACCAGATCGATATGCAGCCCATCCGCAACCTGGGTGAGTTCACTGCCAATGTTCGCCTGACCATGGACCTGGTGCCTGAGATCAAGATCATTGTCCATCGCGAGGGCGAGGTCGCGGAAGATATTGCACAAGCAGAAAAACCTGCTGTGGAAAAAGCCCTGGTTGCCGAAGCGGTTGTGGAGGAAGCTCCTGCTGTGGAAGAGACGG
Source organism: uncultured Anaerolineaceae bacterium (assembly GCA_964560935.1). GTDB lineage: Bacteria > Chloroflexota > Anaerolineae > Anaerolineales > Villigracilaceae > JAABUE01. Next base: position 8,165 of record CAZLOC010000012.1, read on the forward strand.
TAACAGAGGAAGAAGCGCCTGCCATGGAAGAGTCTCAGGTTAGCGAAAGCGAAGAAACTGCCGCGGACGAAGCTTCTGAAGTAGTCGAAGAATAGTTTCTAAATCTCATAGATATCATCACCGGTTCTTTCCCGTGTTGGGAGCCGGTGATGTTTCGTTACAGAGTACTGCGTAAATATTTGAACCAAAATTCCGTAAGTGTCGAGCTATACGGGATAAGCGGGTTCAGATATTTATGGAAGAAGCAGTAAAATGGTACCCAGCATGACAGAAACAATCGGCCAACGGCTTAAAAAAACGCGTGAGTACCGCCACCTGACCCTCGAGAAGGCCGCGGAGGCCACGCGCATCCGAATGCAATACTTGCAGGCCCTGGAATCCGACGATTTTTCTGCCATGCTATCCCCGGTGCAGGCACGCGGCTTTTTGCGCAATTATGCCCAATATCTGGAACTCGACCTCGATCAAATGGTCGAGGAGTTGCGCGCTGCGCGTCCAGAGTCGGAGGCTGAGGCAGAAGTGTTTTTCGAAGGGGAGCAAACAAAGCCAGCACCAAAACCGGAAGTACCAGAGCCTGAAGTTGAAGTAGAGGCACCACAAGCGGAATCTTCAATAGAGCCATTCTGGCAGACGTGGCTGAATCGCGTCAAACGCGAAGCGGGAGAGGTGGATGAAGAGCCCGCATCCCAACCGACCTCGGCGCCTGCCACCGTTTTGGAACCGGATTCAATTCTCGAAACGGATGCAAGCCAGAGCGCCGAGAGGGAAGCGACTGGGGAAGAAGCCGAAGTTGCAATTAGGATGAAGACCAAGCCGTCATTCTTGGAATGGGCCAATATTCGCATTTCCGGTAAAGGGACAAATATACCGACCACGACGGAACTGGATAGCGAGCAGCCCGAACCAGAGCCTGAACCCCAATCCGAAACATCTGCTGAACCCGCACTTTCGTCGCAGGAAATCATCAATGAAATTGGCCTGCAATTACGTTTGCGACGCGAGATGCTCAGCCTGACGCTGGATGAAATCGAACGGCATACGCGCATGCGTGCGCAGTTCATGGAGGCGCTGGAAAAAGGCAATTTCGATGAATTACCATCGCCTGTGCAGACACGTGGCATGCTCACCAACTACGCCAGCTTTTTGGACCTGGATGTAGATGCCTTGCTATTGCGCTTTGCAGATGCGCTTCAAGCGCGCCGTCGAGAGCGACATCCTGAAAGACCCGCCCGTCGACGTGGGCAACCGAATGTCCCGGAAAGCTTGCCGGTGTTGCGTAGCTATATCGCAGGTGATCTGTTCTTTGGCATTGGGATGGTGTTGTTGCTGATCGCATTCTCTGTTTGGGGAATTTCGAGAGTGATCACATTGCAATCCGAGCAAGAGGCGGAAGTTCAAACCGAAGCGACCGGCCTGTCCATCTCGGAAGCGTTGATCGGCACGCCGGTGGAAACGGTCGCAGCAGAAGTGACACTCATACCCGCTGAGGATACGCCGATACCGGGCTTGCCCGAAGGGACGGTTGAAATCCCAACCCCGGCTGCCAACGTGAATGTACAGGTCAATATTGTGGCAATCGAGCGTTCGTATCTACGTGTGATTGTAGACGGCGAAGTTGCCTTTAATGGCCGCACCATCCCTGGTAATGTTTATCCGTTCGATGCTGAACAAAGTATCGAGGTTTTGGCGGGGAATGGCGCTGCATTGCGTGTGATATATAATCAACGGGATATAGGATTGTTGGGCGGCTTTGGGCAAGTTGCCAGTTTCATTTACACGATAGATGAAATCCTGGTGCCGACGCCGGAAGTGCCGCCCACAGCAACCCTCACACCCTTTATTTCACCAACGCCGTCGATTACGCCGTCACCGACCCTTACGCCTACCGGAACGCCTTGAGATAGCAGATTGAAACGAATAAGTTAGCGGTATAAAATGACAAAAACAAACGTCTTCCACCTTGTTTCCCTGGGTTGTGCAAAAAATACAGTCGACTCCGATTCGATGGCGCAGTTACTCATGCGCGATGGCTATCGGGGCACGGATGACCCCGAAAAAGCCGACGTGTTGATCGTCAATACCTGTGGCTTCATCGGCCCGGCCAAAGACGAATCCTTTGAAGTATTGCGTGAACTGGCTGAGATCAAACAGGACGGACAACTGCTTATTGCGGCGGGCTGCCTGACACAACGCTACGGCGTGGAAGTAGCCCAAAAAGTCCCCGGCATCGATGGGGTGCTCGGCACCCGCCGCTGGATGGATATCGTCCAGGTGGTGCGCGAGCTTCGCAAGGGACCGCATCCTGAGCCGCTGTACCACCTGCCGGGCGAAGCCAAAACAGTCGGCACGGACGAGCATGATGCCCTGCGCGCTTCTGTCGCTGGGACCAGCGCCTATCTCAAGGTGGCGGATGGCTGCCGCCGTCCCTGCGCGTTTTGCGCCATCCCGCTCATCAAGGGCACGGCGGTCAGCCGCCCGGTCGAGACCATCCTCGATGAAGCCCGTCGCCTGCGCGATGTAAGCGTACGCGAGTTGATCCTGATTGCACAGGACACCACCGACTACGGTCACGACTTGGGGATGAAAGACGGTCTTGCCATCCTGCTGGAAAGATTGGTAGATGAAGTCGCCAATGAGAACCCTCACCCCACCCCCCATTCCGAGGGCTTCCCCTCTCCCTCAGGGAGCCCCACGGGGGTGCTTCGCGAAGGGGCTAGGGGTGAGGGGTTGGACTGGATCCGTATCATGTACGCTTATCCCGGCTATGTCACTGACCGGTTGATCGACGTGATGGCCAGCCGGGAGCAGATCCTTCCTTACCTCGATATGCCGCTCCAGCATGCGCATCCCAAGACGCTTTATCGCATGAAGCGCCCCTCCAATATCGATTGGGTGCACAAAACGCTGGGCAAAATGCGCGCCAGGATTCCCAATTTATCGATCCGCACCACGTTCATTGTTGGCTATCCCGGCGAAACGGACGAAGAGTATCAGGCCTTGGTGGACTTTGTGGAGGAAATCCGCTTCGACCGCGTGGGGACGTTCCAGTTCTCGTTCGAGGAGGGAACAACCTCTGCGCCTCTTGGCGACCCCTTGCCTGCTTCCGTTAAACAGGAGCGCTTTGAGCATCTGATGGAACTCCAGCAGGGCATCTCGATGCAGATCAACCAGTCCTATGTGGGCAAGACGTTGGATGTGCTGGTCGAGGGTTTCGATAACGGCATCTCTGTCGGCAGGAGTTATCGGGACGCACCCGAGATCGATGGCCTCGTTTTTATCGAGGGCAAGCTCGAGATTGGTCAGATCGTCCCGGTCAGCATTACAGGGGCGATGGCCTACGACCTGACTGGCGTCCCGGCGGCGCAAAAATCGGATGTGGTAGAATTGCGGACTTTGTCTAAATAGAAAGTTGACAAGGAGTGTAAAAAGGCGCAAGGATGTATTTCCTTGCGCCTTTTTACTGTGTAATAGGTCTACCTAAGACGCCCTGGCAAAAGCCGTTGCCGCAAGAATTAGAATGGAGAGAGCAATATTCAAGCGTAGCAGCAGAGTCTCCCGCTTTTGCAGGCGCTTGATTTCTGCTTCGTCTGCTTGCCCCTTTTCGATGCGCATCAAACCACGACGAATGGCTGGTAGCACTTCCCAGGTCTGGATCGCGCTGACAACGATCATCAGGATGACCAACGTATGTTTGGTCAGGATTGCCAGCGACCATTGTCCACTCGTCGAAAGGAATCCATTGTAATGTGGGTTGACGCTTAACTGGAACAGTCCCGTCGCGATCAGGATCGCCAGGCTGAACCAGGCTAACGGTTCCAGTCGCCGTTGTATGCCTTCGATAAAGGCTAATTGGTCAGCGGATTTTAGCACGCGTTTGGCTACTGGCAAAACGAGAATGGCGATCGCAGCCAACCCGCCCAGCCAGGCGACGGTAGCCAACATGTGCAACCAAAAGACCAG
>CAZLOC010000012.1:12224-25362 GCA_964560935.1 uncultured Anaerolineaceae bacterium
CAGCCAACCCGCCCAGCCAGGCGACGGTAGCCAACATGTGCAACCAAAAGACCAGCGCTATCGCCCAGGTTGGCGGGGTTTCGAGCATTACTAGGGTGTTGGTGGTTCAGTAGTAGCCGCTGGATCTTCAGTAGCTGCCGGATCTTCAGTAGCCGTTGGTGGTGGCTCAGTGGCTACTGTTGGTTGAGTTACTGGCGCTTCCGTTTGCACTGGGATGACTTCTGTCGGAGGGTAACAAGCCAGGTAAGCCTGGTTGGCTCTTCCGGCAACCTCAGCATCGAGTTGGCCGGCAGTCTGGGCGGCCTGGTATTGTTCATAGGCTTCACAATACCGTTCTTCACCGTATAGTTGGTCGCCGTAGCTCATCGCTGCAATCCGATAACGCTCGGTGGCGGTCATGGTGCCATCCCAGATACCTGAGCCGTTCAACTGGGCAAAGTATTCTGCTGTAAGTTTCCAGTCCAATTCCCAAAAACTGGCCGCGTTAATGTAAAAGCGCGCATTATCCCGCAAGATGTGCGCTACATTATCCAGGGGCGCGAAGCGCTCGGCTAGCGTCAACTCGTAGATACCCCCTTCCAGATTGCCAGCTTGGATGAAGTCCACACCCAGGTTGCGCAGCGCAAAATAGTACATGCCGTCCACTTCGACTGTGTGAAAAGTAGAGTCTTTCCGACGCAAGGTGTCCAGAACCACCAAAGCGTTCTGCCATTGCCCAGCAGCGACCAATTGCTTCGCCTGTGCGAGCAAGCCTTCGTAATTTGAATCGTCCACGACCAATTCCGGAGTGGGGGAGACCACGGGCGTGGCGGTTGGAATGGAAGATAAGACCATCACCTCGGTCAATTTCTCCATCGCGCCAGGGAAGGATGGGTCGATTCCGATGATATATTCCAAACGCATTTTGGCCGCATTGTAACTGCCGAATTGGATGTCTACCAAGGCGCGTGAGAACTGGTCGCTTAATTGTTGAGTGACCAATTCTTCTTGTGCTCTCTCACGTATCCCAATTCCGCTCCGGTATCCGCCAAATACCCCGAGGCCGATGATGAGCAGAAAGATGAGAATGTTTAGGAGAAAGCGTCCTATACGCCCTGCTAACTTCTTTTTTGGCTTGGGTTTGATTTCTTGCGTGGATTCTTCCGGTTCCTGTGCAGGATCCTGATTTTGAGTCTTAACAGGTTGTGTCGCCTTGGTAGGCTGAGTGTTATCAATGGTTTCAGACATGGGGCGAATTATACCGCAGCGTTACAGATTGAACAGCAAGCGGACTTCCTTCCAGATGATGGGTAGTACGATCAGGCCGCCGACGGTGATCCCGATCAATGCGGTGAGGATGGCCCCGCCGGGGAGCATCAGGGCCAGACTGTAAGCTGCTGAGGCCCCGATCAGGCTGGCGACCAGTCCCTTGAGCAGGGACCCGCCGACCACCGTCCGTTCGGGTAATTTCTTGTTGAGCCATACGAACAAGACCACAGCTTCTACTGTGGCGGCGATCTCTGCGAAGGCAATTGCCGGCGCGCCGATGCTCGGGAAAAATAGAATGGCAGCCATGCCAATCGCCAGGTAAATGGACAGCCGGATCAAAACACTGAAGAAGGGCGGCCAGGGTTCCTGGCGGGCATAGAAGGTACGCACCATGGTTTCCTGTACGGCATACCCGGCCAGGGTCAGCAGGTAGACGCGCGCTGTCCAGGTCAGCAGAGTGGAGTTGGCCTCGTCGAAGCCGAAGACAGCGCGCACCAACGGATGCAACCCCGCGGCCATCACGGCTGCAACCGGCAGGGTTAACGAGATTAATACGCGGAGCGCCTTTTCGACCGTTTGACGGAAGCCGGCCCAGTCCCGTCCCGCTGCGAGTTCCGAAAGGGTCGGCAGGATGGCGATGGCGATAGCCGTCCCGATCAATGTCTCGGGAACCTGCATGATCATCCAGCCGTAGGTCAGCGAAGTGACTGCGCCCACCTGCCCTGTGCGGGAGGCCAGGTTGTCGCGCGCGATGACGATCAGTTGGATGCCGCCCATGGTCAGCAGGCGCGGTCCCATCAGCTTGAGCGCGGAGAGTAAGCCGGTGTCGCGCAGGTCGAGCGAGGGCGTCCAGCGGAACCTGTACTTGATCATGGCCGGGACCTGGATGAGCAGATGCATGAATGCGCCCAAGATGACGCCATAGACCAGCCCGTGGATGCCGTAGCGTGGCGTGAAATACAGCGCGCCGATGATCTGCCCGACGTTGTAGAGGATGGGCGCCATGGCAGGCAGCAGGAAATGCTGGTTGGCCTGCAGGCTGGCCATGATCAGCCCGCTGATGGAGAAGATGATGGTAGCGATCAGGTTCAGGCGCATCAACTCGGCCATCAGTTGGCGTTGTTCCAGGCCGAAGCCGGGAGCGATGCCTAGTTCCGCGTCCACGATCGGCTGGGCGAAGATGGCGATGATAACCGCCGCAAAAGCTGTGGCCGTGAAAGCCAGGTTGGCGACGCGTGAGAATAAGTCCCAGGCGGCGGCGCGACCTTTTTGCGTCAGGTATTCGCTCATCAGCGGGATGAAGGCCATCGCCAGCGCGCCCCCAGAGATGAGCGCGAAGAGCACGTCCGGCAGGTTGTTGGCTGCGTTGAAGGTGTCCAGCAGGTGGATGGAATCGCGGTACTGGCGCGAGATGATGCCGGTGCGCACGAAGGCCAGCACTTTGTCGAGCCCGAAGAAGAAGCCGATCAGCAGGGAGGTACGGCCCAGGAAGGAGATTTTTTTCATGAGGGGGTTTGGTTCGGGCGGCAGTTTAACCGCCGTCCGAACGTTTAATGGTGATGCTCAGCCGGAGCGCCGAAGTTCTCTGCGCCGGGTAGCTTGTCAGCCAGGCTGGCTGGCTTGTGGATCAGCACCGGCAGGCACTGCGGGCAGATATAGATTTCATTCCCCTGGAATTTAATGGTCAATAGCGGTTTTTCCTGTTCGTTTGCATTGCAGTTCAGACAGGCAGTCATTCGCGGTCTCCTAAAATGAAATGAACACAGATTGTACCTGAATCTGTGTTCACCGGTATCATTTTCACCAAATTCTAAAGTGTGCCTTTGTACATGCCGCCATCCACATTCAGCATTACGCCCGTGATATATGACGCCGCCGGGGATAACAGGAAGACAGCCGCATTGGCGAACTCTTCGGGGCGTCCCATGCGCCCCAGCGGGCTTTCAGCAGCTTGTTTACGGGTCTCTTCTTCGACGGTTGTGTTGTTGTTCTTGGCGCGGAAGGCCATCAGGTCGGCCACGCGCTCGGTTTCCGTCCAGCCGGGCAGGATGGAGTTGAAACGGATGCCGTCTTTGCCCAACTCTAGCGCCAGGGACTTGGTCAATCCAACGGTTGCAGCTCGGATGCTGTTCGACAGCACCAGGTTGGCGATCGGCTGCTTGACTGAATAGGATGTCATCGTCAGTACGCTGGCCGCATCTGATTTGCGCAAGTATGGCAACGCCGCGCGAATCAAACGCACATGGCTCATCAATGACAAGTCAATGGCTTTTTGCCAGGTTGTTTCGTCATGTGCTTCGAATGCACCTGATGGCGGTCCGCCCGCGTTGGTGACCAGCAAATCCAGACTGCCGAAGGCTTTGACGGTTTGCGCGATCAAGCTCTCCGGCACGGACGGGTCGCTCACGTCTCCTGCCAGACCGATGGCCTGCCCCCCGGTTTCAGAGGTGATTTTCTCCGCCGCAGCCTTGACGTTCCCTTCGCTACGGCTGTTGACGGCCACCCGGCAGCCCTCACGCGCCAGCGTCAAAGCAGTGGCAAACCCAAGTCCGCGCGATGCGCCGGTGACCAGAGCGGCTTTTCCTTTGAGTTGTAAATCCATACTATGCTCCTTTTTTGCTGTACAATGTCCTTTGTCTGGGCTAAACTTTATCAAATTCTCATTGGAGGTCGAGATGGAATTAAATCTTGGTCAATGGGTGGTGATTGGGGTTTGTGCGATTTTAATTTTGGGTTACATTCGTGGCTATTATTATAACCGTCGGCACGCCGGGCAGGTATTGGCCTGGCTGCATGAAGGGCTTGAGACGCTGGGGCCGGTTTCAGCCGGGGATAAACTGCCGGGCATGGCAAGCGGTGGGCGGCTGGAAGTAAAACGTGCCGTAGCGCCGCTGAAAAGTGTGGAAGCGGTCTATCTGCTTGCGCCGCGAGAAAACTTACTATTCTGGCTGTTCCACCTTTTGCGCGGGCGGCAGGACGAACTGATCTTGAAAATCGTTTTGCGCGCCACGCCGGTAAAAGAGTCGCTTATTGAAGCAGGTCTCCGTCGCGATCGGGATTTCCAGCGAGTCATCGGAAAAGAGAAATCGCCCATTATGGATGCCGCCATTCACGGGTTGGAAATTGTCCATTGGAGCAAGAAATCCCAGGCTGGCGAACGCACGCGGCTTTTTCTGGAACAGTACGGGCAATCGGTAACACGTCTTTCCATTCGGCGGCAAGTTCCGCATTTGTTCCTTCGGGCGCGCCTGAAACCCTTGCTTAACAATTCCGCTGAAGATTTTTTCTCGGCTCTGCGCGACCTGAGCGCGGGGTAAACCCTGTAAAAAACACCCGTTGTAGCATTTCCTGTCACAACGGGTGTCTTTCTATCGAGTTGACGTTATTCAAACAGCAGGGCGGCCATGCGCTGGAGCATCTTTGTGCCGCGCACTTCCGTCTCAAAGAGCGGCAGGATGGAGCGCACCTGACCATCGAATTCCTTCCAGATGGTTGCCATATGCTCGTCCTGCATGGCGACACGGTTCTTGACGAAATCGGGCGCGTCTTTCTTGACGCTGTTTTTGTCAATCAGCATGTTGACGATCACACCGCCGACGGGAATATTGAATTCGCTGAACCAGCCAATGAAGCGCGTGATAACCGCAATCGGCAGCGCTTCCGGCAATGTGACAAAGAAGAACGAGGTCAGGCTTTTATCGGTAAGCAGGGACTTTGCGTTGCTCATGCGTTCGCGCAAATTGAGCAGGTATTCCATGAGCGGGTCTTTTTCCTTCTTCTTCTTGCTGTAAGAAAGCAAATCTTTCAGTGAGGTGGCCTCTTCCCGGCTCTGCACCATCTTGTTGACCCACATCGAATAGACACTGGTCATGCCCAGCAAACGGCGGGCGTTGGCAGTCGGCGCGGTATCGAAGACATAGACCTCGTACTCGTCGTCGAACATCAGGTCAATCATGTTCTCGAACATGGCCGATTCTTCGAAGGATGGGTTCATCGTGGCCGATTCGACGAATTCGTCAGCTTTGGTTTTGATGTCAGCGTATTTGAGGAACCACGCGATTTTCTCACGGATCTCGTTTTTGGATTTCTCGATGGTATCGTGCGTGTCAATCTCGTAGGCCGTCAGGTTGGGAACTCCCTCGACCGGGGTTTGTTTACCGAAGACATTCTGTCCGAGCAGGCTGCTGAGCGAGTGGACCGGGTTGGTGGAGGCTAGCAGGGTTTTCTTGCCCTGTTGGGCGGCCCAAATAGCCGCCGCGCCAGCCATTACGGTTTTCCCCACGCCGCCTTTCCCGCCGAAGAAGATGTACTTCAGTTTCGAGTTTTGAGCCATGTATTGTTGCATGGATGTCTCGATCATCATTTACCTCCAAACATCACATTTGCCATACGTTCGATCATGGGCAGGCCGGTGATGTCGCGCTCGAATTCAGGGATGCGCGCCAGGACTTCGCCGGAGAAAACCTGGTCAATTTCCTTCAGGTAGGTCGTCTGCATCTCCATGCGGTTGCGCAGGTAGGCGGGGATATCCTGACCGGCCAGCTCCGGCGGGATGACGCGGTTGACGATGTAACCAGCAAGCGGCACGTCAAATTTGGCAAACAGGCCGGCGGCTTTCTTTGTATCCAGGATAATCATTTCCTCTGGTGTCACGACAAAGAAGAAGGCTGTCTTCAACTTGTCGGTCAGGATGCTGGAGGATACGTTGATACGATGCTTAATGTATTGCAGTTCCTTGAGAATCTGATCCTCTTCGCTTTCCTTGTCGCGTTGCATCACCGCTGCCACCTGGGAGTACTCTTCCATCTCGGTGCGCAGGGCGGTGATTTTGTCGATCCACTGGTCGTAGACCGAGGCCATGCTCAGGTAGTAAAGGGCGTGGCCCAGCGGCACCAGATCGTAGATGTAATAGTCGTAGTTGCCGCTTCCGACAATATCCACCACTTCGTCGAAAATGGCGCTCTCTTCCATGGCCGGTTCGGCAGCTACGGCCTGGATGTAATTTTCGATCTCTTCGGGAACTTCTTCCAGGCCGTACATATCCAAGATTTTCTGCCGAATTTCGTTTTGATATTCATGGATACGCTGGTCAGCATCAATTTCCTGGGCGTACAGGTTGGGCATGATTTCGACCGGACCTTTGCCAAAGACGTCGCGTTTGAAAATGTCGGAAAGGCTGGCTTGCGGGTCCACAGAGAAGACGAGAACTTTGTGACCCTGCTTGGCGAGCCAGTAAGCAGTGGCGGCGCTGAAGGTGGTCTTCCCCAACCCGCCTTTGCCGCCGAACATGATGTACCTTCTATCGGGATTCTTGTCGAAGACTTCGCGCATTGACATGATTGGCTCCTATGCGAGTGCGTCGGTCAGGTCTTTTTCGCGCAGCATACGCCGTTTCCAGGTGCTGATTTGCGGGACAACGTAAGGGAGCAGGCGCAGGCTGTAATACGGTGGCAGGATCGGGATCCCGAGCAGATCGCCCATCGTGATCAGGATGAAGAGATGCTCCATGCTGCCGCGCGTTTTGAGGGCGTAGCGGGCCATGTCGTGCCCGGCCATGCCGTACAGAACGCTCTTGAAACCATCCAACTTACCGAGTTTCTTTTCTTTCTTGTCTGCCATTGCAATGTACTCCTTGTCTTGGAATGGGATTTGCTTTGATAGCAATAATGCCTAAGTGATTTCCTGGTCGCATAAATCAGTCAAGTCTCGTTCGCGCAACATGCTGCGCTTCCAGCCGGTGATGTTGGGCATCACGTGAGGCAACAGGTGCAGTGTATAGTACGGCGGCAACACTGGCACGCCGAGCAGGTCACCGAACACAATTAACACAAACAAGTGCTCGAGATGTGAGCGTTCCTTATGCAGGTCGCGCACCATCTCATACACAGTGGCGCCGTAAAAGATGTCTCCGATAGCGCGGATGGTTTCGCTAATTTTTTGCCTGAGTGTCATGGTTAGGTGGCTATAAATTGGTTTGGATGAACAACCGCGCCAGCGGCCTGCAAAGATTCATTTAACTTGGACGTGTCCAGCCCGACAACTTTCTTGTGCCTGTCTACAATGAACGTGGGATAGCGGTGGACGCCGTAACGAATGGCTTTGAACAGTCCCTGGAGCGAACGCGGATCCCAGATGCGGATCATGACCGAGTCGCCGTAGCGCAGGGACAAGTCGAGGATGGCATCGGAGAAGCGTTGATAGTCCGCCTGCCATTCGGGCGGATACTCGTCCAGGTCGCGCTCGTGGGGCGCTTTATCCATCTTGGCTTGGGCAATCAACGCCTCACAGGTGAGACAAATGCCCCAGCCTTCCGGCAGAGGCGTGATAACTTCAACTTGAACAGGTATCATGATTATTTTCGCGACAGGCTGTGCGGCACACCGGCAGGGATGTGCCGCACAGCCCCACAACAAATTGTTTCTAGACCTTTGCTTTCGCAGGTTCTTTTGTGCGCATGATCATCAGAGCCTTGATGGCGTCCACAGCCAGGATGACCGCCGCAATCACCAGATAGATGGCGATCAATCCGGCCAGCCAGTTGCCAATAACTTTGTCAATGGGCAGGTTGGGGGTCGTCATGACCTGTTTGATGACATTATAGGCTGTTATCAACAGCGCAGCGACGGTGGTTATGAACATGAAGATGAAGGGGATGAATGTCCACAGGTAGCTCTTGCCTTTGGACATCAACCACAGAGAAACCAGCAGCAACGCCAGCGCGGCCATCAATTGGTTTGCGCCACCGAAGAGTACCCAGATGCGCGCCCAGAAGCCGGTGTAGATCAATAGTGCCGAGAGCAGCAGGGCGACGATGGTGCCAAAGGTGGTGTTTTTGAACAGTGGAACCGATTCGCCCATGAATTCTGCCGAGGCGACTCGCATGAAACGCACCACCAGGTACATGATGGTCAAGCCCATCAGGGTCAGGAAAACCGAGCCGTAGGGCAGACCGAAGGAGGTTGGAACGCCGATCTTGGCCATCATCTCGCTCAAGCCGACAGCAAACACGCCAGCGTTCTTGCCAGCCGCGATCATACCAACGTAGCCAGCGAAACCCTGGGTTGCGCCAACGCCGACGACAGCGGTCAGAAGGGACAGCGTCGCCAGGAACATTTCCAGGAACATGGCCCCGCCGCCCACGTACAGGGCGTCGGTTTCCTTCTCCAACTGACGGGCTGTGCCAGATGAAGATACCAGGCTGTGCCAGCCGGAAACCGCGCCGCAGGCGATGGTCACGAACAGGATCGGCCACAGGGGCCCAAGTGCCACCACGTTCGCGAGCAATTTCGTGTCAATGGCCGAACAATCTGCCGCAGCGCACAGGTTGCCGCCCCAGTTGGTGAAGGCTGGGAAGTCGGCCGGGAAGGCCGGGTGCCAGACCAGTAGGCCGATCGTGCCGGCCAGGATGCCCAGGAAGACGATCCAGAAGGCGACATAGTTGATCGGCTGCGCCCAGCGCCAGATGGGCAACACGGCGCCAAAGTAGCAGATGACCAACGTCACTAGGCTCCAGATGAACTGCGGGCGCGTTACAGCACCAAAGACGGTCGCATAGGTCGTCGTTGCAGTCCCGTCGGCGGCGGTGGTGACGATGGCGCCGTTGATGACGTTGTTGAAGAAGCCTTTCACCGGGGCCAGCGTGCCCAGCCAGATGCCCACGAAGGCCAAGACGACGGTCAGGATGCTGGTCAGGATAATATCCATCTTCCACTTGTAGGTCATCTGTCCGGCCAACAGGCCGACGCCGATGACCAACAACACGCCCAAGGGGACGGCTGGGTTGGTCATCAGGTCATAGCCAACGATCTTGCCGAAGGCGGCCATGATGAGCAACAGATAGAAATAAATGAAGGTCAGCAGAATGGAGCGCGCGCGTGGTGAGATGAAGCGGTAGGACAGTGCGCCAAACGACTGGCCTTCCTCGCGCACACCCAGCATGATGCTGGAGTAGTCCTGTACCCAGCCGATGAAAAACGTGCCGAAGATGATCCACAGCAGAGCCGGCAGCCAGCCCCATTGTACAGCAACAATTGGGCCTGTGATGGGTCCCAGAGCCGCGATGGATTTGAACTGGTAGCCGAAAAGCACGTTGCGGTTGGCGGGGGTGAAATCTACGCCGTCCATGTACATCTTGGCAGGGGTGGCTTTCTTTTCGTCAGGCTGAATGATGTTCTTGTTGATCGTTCTAGCATAGAACCCATATCCAATAACAATCCCAACAACCCCGAGGATAAGCGTTAGTACTGCATTCATAATAATCTCCTCTTTTGACTAGTTCATGATCGGATAGTTGGCGGATCATTTTGTATTGCTCAAATGATCGCCACAACAAGTGAAATACTTATTCGCTTTTCTCCAATATTGTGCCTCCTTTATCTGTCTATAGCGACATTGACACTTCTAGCAAGGCAGGTATACTATCCGGTATTACTTCGTAAATAATGAAGGTATTCTCATGAGCTTACCAATAATATTGTTGATCGAAGGCTTCTCGTATATTGTCTTATTTGGAGCCGTCTCCTTGCTCAAACGCGAGGGGCTGTCCAGGCGTTTTGCCATTGAGGCCATGATCTTTACTCTAATTGTCAGTGGATTGACGGCCTTGACTGGCATCCAAACTCATCCGGTCTTGTTTTTGGTCTTGATCTATCTCCTTACTATGCGCGTGCGTATCCTGGTTGATCTGGGTACTATCTTTGCCAAACGTGCTCAATTTGAACAAGCCGAAAAACTTTATAACCTGGCGTCCAGTCTCTGGCCTGACGCAACCAATGGCTTGATCTTGAAAGTCAATCAAGGCACCTCACTGCTGCAACAAAAGAAACTTGACGAAGCCATTACCATTTTCAATGACGTTCTCAAACAAGCCGAACAAGGCTACCTGGGTGTCAAGTACGAAGCTGCAACGCACTACAATCTGGGTGTCGCCTATCTCCGTAAGAACATGGACGCGCGTGCTTCCATTGCCTTTAATGCGGCTGTAGATACCTGGCCTGCTTCAGAATATGCCCGCCGCGCGGAGGTTGCTTTACAAAAGCAACGCCGCAAAAATAATCCATCAACCTCTAAAGAAGAACCGTAGCATCCCTCGCGGCTACATAGCTTCGATGATTTTTCAGGCAATCCCAAAAATAAAAGCGCCATAGAGAAATATTTCTCGATGGCGCTCAACATACAATACCTTTTGGATTGGGTCTTTCCATTTACCAATCCACATTCCTCGATGTCGACCTTTGAACAAATCTCTCGGATGTTGTATTCCATTTTTGCCAGTTATTGCATGAAATGAAGGTTCACCAATAACAACACGTTGCGTTTTTGTTAGTTGCTTCTTTAATATTATACAAACTAGGACAAGCGATACAAGGGGGTCATGTAAAAGAAGTGACTTTAATCACCTTGTCGAGCTGCGATTTCACCCGGCAGTAAAGATGCGTAAACCATATCAGCAACAGGGGTAGGGACTCCCAGCTCACTTCCTTTGCGCCCGATGACGCCGATCATCGCTTCAAGCTCGGACCTCCGGCCTGCTTCCACGTCAAGCTGCATGGACGATTTGATCTGGGGAGCTGCGTTATCAATGAAGTCCAGCGATTTTTGGACGACGTCCTCATCGAGTTCTACCCCCTGCGCCCGTGCCACCGCTTCGACCTCCCGCATCAAACTGGTCATCATGACGCGTGTCTCAGGGACAGAACGGTACTCGCCGATTGGCAGGCGCGTCAGCGATCCCAGGCTGCTGGCCGTAGAGATGAAAACGAACTTCGTCCATAAAATTTTCAAGATATTCTCTGACAGTTCAGCAGTGGTCCCGGTTTCCTCAAATGCCTTATGAATAGATTTGACGCGCGAAGTGACCTGCCCATCCAACTCACCTACCACCACCCGCCTGAATTGTGATACCTGCTTGATGATTCCCGGCGCTTCCACTGCGGACGAGATCCAGGTCGCGCCACCGATCATGTGCTCCATGCCGAGGACAGCGCCGATGCGGTCCGCCGCGTCGATCCCGTTTTGCAGGGGCAAAACCGTTGTCTCGGAAGCAACCATAGGCTTGATTTGTTCCGCGGCCTCGTCTGTGGTGTAAGTTTTGGTGCAGAATACCACCAGGTCAACTGGCCCGATTTGGGCAGGATCATCCGTGGCCTGCGCCGGCTTGACGTGGAAATCACCGTGGATGCTCTTCACCCGCAAACCGTTTTCCTGAATGGCTTTCAAATGTGCGCCTCGAGCGATGAAGGTCACATCATGACCTCCTTGCGCCAGCAAGCCGCCATAATATCCGCCTACGCCCCCCGTTCCCATGATCGCTATTTTCATTGTTTTCTCCTCTCTTGTGTCATTGCGAGCCCCGAGCAACGCGAGGGGCGTGGCAATCTCATGTAACTACTTAACATAAGATTGTCACGACGCCCTTCGACTTCACTATGCTCCGCTCAGGGCGTCTTGCAATGACATCAAATAAATTCTATTTTCTCATCGATTACATCCCCATCCGGCCAATTACCTTCTACCCACTTTAACACTGTTTGCAGCGACCGTTGCACCTGCGCCGCATCCGAATTGACCAGCGCGCAAGCGATGACCGCCTCCTGCCACATATCCTGCCGGTCCATCTCCGCCACCGAGACGTTGAACTTCTTGTGCAGTTGGTTGAGCAGCGGCTTGAGCCGTCCGCGCTTTTCTTTCAAGGAAGCGCAGCCGGGCAGGTGCAGGTGGATGGTGAGCAGGCCGATCATTAGTAGTTCCGATAAATTCCGCTGCGCGGTGCGACTTCGAGCACCAGGACGATCAATTCATTATCTTCAATGGCATAGATAATACGCCAATCTCCCACGCGGATGCGATACAGATTGTCATAGCCCATCATTTTTTTGTAGCCGGTTGGGCGTGGATTCTCTGCAAGAGAGCGAATGGCCTGGCGTGTGCGCTCTAATATTTCGCCACGTAATCGTTTCAGCGTTTTTTCTGCTTTGCGATGGATAATGACTTGCCAGCGATTTGCCCCCATGGATTACCCTCCGTTGTCTAGCTCTGCATCTACTTCATCCCATGGACGGGCCACAGATGGGTTATTTTTCCATTCCTCATAATTGGCGGCAGCTTCGCGCACAGCACGCATATCTTCCAGCGTCTCGCGGATTTGTTCGTAGTCCACAGCCGGGATCATGACTGCAATATCTTTGCCATTGCGCTCGATGACCACGTCACCCTTACCCGCAAAAACCTGATCGAGAATATCTCGCCATTTGGCGCGCGCTTCACCGCTTTTGACTTTGGTGGGGGACATCTTTCACTCCTTTGTACAATCCGTACATTGTGTACAAATTGTACATTTTGCCCGTGAAAATGTCAACTAAGTAATTCTCTTAGTTTTGCAGCCAATTCTTCAGCATCCTCCTGCTCACAGAGGATATCCTTCGCAATGAAGGGCACGCCTTTTTCGTCGCCTTCCCTGCGCGGGACCAGCCAGGCATGGAAATGAGCTATGCCCTCCAGAAATACGATCTGATACACGCGCTCCGCCCTCGTCAGGGACTTGAGCGCCGCGTAGACCTTTTTCAGCAGCGGCCCATAGGCTGCCAACTCCTCCTCGTTGGCTTCCGCAAAATCCAGAAAATGCCGCCGCGACTCGATGAACAGCGTCCCCAGCGGACCCTTGTCGGCGGGCGCGTGGCAGACCAGCCAGTGAGCGCCCTCGTAGATGTATCCACCCGGCGGCGGGGCGACTTCGCCTTTGTGTTTTTGGCAGAGAAAGCAGTACATTTTATATCCAAGGAATTTGTTTTGTTGCTATAATGAAATGGATAAATAAAAGGAGTGGCAATGAGTAAAGATTATATATCGCCTTGGGTTCGAGTATCAATATTATTATTGTCATTACTCATAA
>CAZLOC010000013.1:0-13830 GCA_964560935.1 uncultured Anaerolineaceae bacterium
GCCTTCGATTTGCGCAACTCTTCCAGGACTTCCGGCCTGCTGACCCTTAAAACGACCTGGGTCTGCACCCGGGCTTCGGTCCCGTTGGCTTCCCACCATTTGAGCGCCTTCACCAGTACCGGCGGGATGCCGCCTGTAGAATATTTTGCCAGCAGGCTTAATAGATGCTCAACCTTCAACCCTTGCTCGCCGGCTTTTTTCAAGGAAGATGGCGTAATGGAATAACGATATTCGTCTTCTTTGGCCTCATTCCATTCGCAAAAACGCGCCACCTGATACCGAACTGCACGCGGCGCAAAGCGGGACATGGCAATCTGTCCGTTCGAGCGGGCCACCAATTTCCCATCTTCACTTTTCCCTTTCGACTTTTTACTGATCACCCTGAATGCCATCGGCTTCGCGTCCTCTTCCGGGCAGGCCAGTTCCACCTGTCCCAGCCAGAAGAGCACCCCCGTGATGAAATACTTTATTAGCGCGCCGTCCACCTGGTCCCAGTGGGCGAAGCCGCGCAGATATTCACCCTCAGATTCACGTTTGATGAACCACGAATCGTAATCTCCTGCAGGTCGCTGGAAATCAGGATATTTTGCTTTGATGTCACGGATGAAGGCGGGCAGGCTCCACCACTTGTCTTCGGGGATGGCGTCCAGCAGGTTGAGCAGAAATTTGCGTGTGACAAGCGGCTGGTTTTGCCACTCGCCTTCAAAGACCAGGCCGGGAAGCTGGCGCAGTTCGTTGAAGGTTTCGCTTTCCAGCCAGGCATCGGCCAACATTTGCAGGGCTGCATGGCGGGGCGCTTCGAGGAAAGTTTTCACCTTTTCTGGTTTTGGCCCCGACTTCAAGATGATCTTTGCCGTTTTCAAGAGCTGCTCGAGCACATGTGTGGGGATTTGCGTGTCCGGTACCTCCATCCTAAGCCGCAAAGCTGCCAGCAGGGTGGTGGCGTCATCCAGGATGGAGTCATTGGCAGGGATAGGGTGCGCTTTTTCGCCGGGGGAGGCCGGTCGGCCCATAGGTTCGGTAGTCGCCACGGAGTTCATAGAGGGCACAGAGTTTTTTTGGGTCTTTCCTTCGTGCTCTTCGTTTCCTTCGTGGTTAATGATCTTAAATAAATCATCGGGGATGTAGGCGAATTCCTGCGGGCCGTTGGCTGTGTTGAAGAAAGCGCGCGCCAGCAGCGCCCGGTAGAACAGGACTTCGGCTGTGGAAGCTGGATTCTGGTGCGGCTTCTCGCGGTCACGTTTGCCGGCGCCCATCTCGCGGACATCACCGAAACGTCGGGTGAACTCTGCCCAGGGGATGCGTCCGTTTTTGGCGGCCAGGGCTTCGAGTGCGGTCCGGGCTTCGGGTGGGAGTGAGTCTGTAATTTCGGCCAGCAGGTCTGGGTCCAGGAGCGAGGCGCAGAGCTCCTTTAGCGCGGCGTCGGTTTCGTTCGAGCCCAGTTCCACTCCCCACAATCCGGCCACGATGCGGATGTGTCCCAAGTCGTGTTTTTGTAAGGAAGTGTACAGGTCGGGCATGAGGTTACGTTTTACGCATTACGAATTATAAGCGTAATGCGTAAAACGTAATGGTTTTCAACCTTTGACCACCTCAAGCGCACCCGGCAAAATCTCGAAATTCACCTTGTGCAGGTTGCTGCCGAAGCTGGTATAGATTTCGCCATCGGCATGGATGTAGACGGGGCGATCGGAGTCGAGTGAGAATTTCTGGCAGGTGCCCATTTTGACCAGGTCGAAGCGGCCATGCGTGCCGTTCATGACCTCGGGGATGAGACGGAACATCATCGGGCGGCTGCATTTGGCAATCATCATGTAGTGCAGGATGCCATCGTCGTTCCTGGCATCGGGCGCGACCAAGAAGCCGCCGCCCTCGCGCGGGCCGTTGCAGACAGCCACCATCAGATTGGTCTGTTCCCAATTTTCGCCGTCTGCTTCCAGTTTCATTCTAGCGGGCTCGTGATTGAGGATAATAGTCTGGATCACAGCGGTGAGGTACATCAGAAAACCGCGTACGATTGGAAGTTTGTGCGAGCGGATGGTAACGACGGCGTCAAAGCCTACGCCGACAGTGTTATCGAAGTATTCCTTGCGGCCGTTTTCGTCGGTCATCAGGCCGATGTCCACAGTGGATGCTTCACCGTTGAGAGCATGTGCCAGGGCGTGATCAGATTGCAGCGGAACGCCAATGGAATGTGCAAAGTCGTTGCCTGAACCAACGGGAACAACACCCAGGATAGGACGTTTTTTCGCAGGGATTTGCATAAGCCCGTTGACTACTTCGTGGACGGTCCCGTCGCCGCCCATAGCAATGACCATGTCATAACCCTGCTCGCCTGCCTGTTTTGCCAGTTCAGTGGCGTGTGTCGGGTAGACTGTACCGCTCCAGTCAGCGTTGCCATATTCTGCGATAATGGGTCGCAGATCATTGGCTACTGTCCAGGCGTTACCCATATCAGCCATGTGGTTCAGGATGATTTTAACTTTGCGGGACATTTTGTCTCCTCCTCGGTAGATTATGAAGACTATAACCCCCGGGAATCAAAACGGAGGCTAACCGCCTCCGTTGTTTTTTCGGCTGAGTGTAAGCGGGTCAAGTGGACCTGTAGCTGCTTTAGCGATTATAAACGTTCCACGATAGTGCTTTTTGGCATCGTACAGAGCCGCATCCGCAGCGCGTAGTAGCTCAGGCCCGGAACGTCCATGAGTTGGGTAAATGGCGATCCCGCCCGAAATGCCCAATTTGATGGCTTTTCCATTGGGAGCTTTGTAGGAGAACTTGGCGATATTTTCCAGTATTTTTTCCGTGACCAGCTTGGCTGCTTGCATGTTGCTTTTAGCCAAAATGAGTGTGAGTTCATCACCGCCATAACGGGCAATAAAATCAGATGATCGTATACCGACAGCTACTACATTGAACACTGCCCGTAACACCTGGTCACCGACTTCATGTCCATAAGAGTCGTTCACGCTCTTAAATCCATCCAGATCCATCATGACCACAGCAAAGGGAGAGTTTGTCCGACGCGCATTAATGATCTCGGCTTCCAGATGTTCGTCAAGGGCGCGGCGGTTGGCCAGCCCGGTAATTGTGTCAGTATAGGCTTTTCTGCTGATGCTCTGGTGCAGGCTGGCGTTGGAGATGGCAACGGCTGCCTGGTTTGCCAGCATGTTGAGCAAACGCAACTCTGCTGTCGAGAAGCCACCAGTCTTTTCACGCGACAGGTTCATGACGCCAACGACTTTTTCACTTATCTTGAGCGGTATCCCGATGATTGAGCCACTCCAATCTGAGGGGGTATTTTTGTAGAGGAAATGGGTATTCATATTATCTACGATGATGGTTTGCCCTTTGTGGGCTACTGTTTCGGTCAATCCATCTTTGCGCGGTTGAGAAAAAATTCGATTTTTCTGGCCCGCCGAATCGCGAGATGCTCCAAAATCTAATTTGTTATTGGTATACAGAAAAATATGAACAATACGGGCATTGTCTACCAAGCGCATGGCTTCTTTGACAACCGCATCCAAAACGGTTGGCAAATCCAGGCTGGCGGTTAAATTCAGGCTAAGAATCTTGAGGGCATCCAACTCGTCTGCCTGTTGCGCAGCCAGGGTCAGCAGGGCTTGGGATGAAACCAGCTTATCTGCCAATATGTGCGATTCCCCGGCCAGATTCTCCGGAGGGACATACTTTTCAAGAGATAAAATCAGAATTTCAAGAAGCTTTAGCAGCTCGTCTTTCTCTCTATCTGTCAAGTCCCCTTGCTTTAGGGATTCGCGAGCCTGATGCAGGATTGCAAGACGTAAATTCTTTTCCACCATAGTCATAGAAGTCGAATCACTTTATCATATGTAAAACCAGTCGAACAATGACCCATTTGTCACAGATGTCACAAACAAATAGAGAAATCATGATGTGTCATTCTACATTGATGAGACTGTGTTAAAATCGATGGTAATACCTTAAATATTAATATGGGAGGCAGATTTGCCTGAAACTCAAACAATGATACCACGCGCCACTCCTCTGACACCTAGAAAAAAAGCGATCCTGGTTGGGGCCTCTGGCGGGATTGGCACCGCGTTGGTATATCGTCTGGCGCGGGAGGGATACGTGCTTGCCTTGGTAGATCGTAGCGAAGATAAGCTCAAGGCGTTATGTGACGAAATAAATCAAACATATCGGGAAACGCGTGCTGTCCCTTATGAACACGATGTGACGGTTTACGATAGGATTCCTGATCTCTTCCGCAAAGTAGTAGCGGATTTGGGCGGGCTGGATCTGTTCGTCTACGTGGCAGGAGTGATCTATTTCCCGGCAATGGATGAATTCAACTTTGCCGAAGATTACAAGATGGTCGAGGTTAACCTGCTCGGTGCGATGGCCTGGATGAGTCAGGTTGCTCCCGTTTTTCAATCCATGCGCGGCGGACAGATCGTGGGCGTCTCTTCGGTAGCCGGCGACCGCGGACGGGTTGGCAACCCTGGTTATAACACGTCTAAGGCCGGTTTCACCTGCTACCTGGAAGCCCTGCGCAACCGTTTGACCCGTCACGGCGTGAACGTGATCACCATCAAGCCTGGCATGGTCAAGACCGAGATGCTCAACCTTCCGAACGCGCCCAAGCCAACGCTAGCTGTCACGCCCGAGCAGGCTGCGGAAGGCATCTGGAAGGCCATCAAAAAACGCAAGCAGGTGGCCTACGTTTCCGGCCTGTGGCGCTGGGTGATGCTGGCGCTGACGCATGTCCCATCGGTCATTTTCCGGCGATTGTCCTTCTAGATGATTAGAGACTGGAGAGCAAAGAACAGTGACCACTCTCCATTAACTACACTCTTCACTATGAAAAATACCTTTACTACCCTCGAGAACTTCGGGCACTCGATGAGCGCCCCTTCCTATCGCTTTATTCCCAAGACTTCCGAAGAAATTTATGAAGCCTTCCGACTTGCCAAGAAGAGCGGATTGACCGTCACCCTGCGCGGAGCGGGTCGCAGTTACAACGATGCTGCGCTCAACGGCGGGGGTATCGTGCTCGACCTGATGGGCATGAATCAGATCGTCGAATGGGATGCAGACTCGGGTGTAGTCCGATGCGAAGCAGGCGTCACGCTGGAGCAGCTGTGGCACAAAGTCCTGCCGGATGGCTGGTGGCCGCCGGTTGTCTCCGGTACGATGACCACCACGCTGGGCGGCTGCCTGGGCGCGAACATCCACGGCAAGAACAATTTCCGCATGGGCACCATTGGCGAGCACGTTGCCGAGTTTACCGCCGTCCTGCCCACCGGCGCAGAGATCACCTGTTCCCCGAAGAAAAATGGCGACCTGTTCTATAGCATGATCAGCGGGCTGGGGATGTTGGGTGTGATCACCACCGTCACGCTGCAAATGAAAAAGATCGAGTCGGGCCTGCTGGAAGTGCACGCCTGGCCGACACGCACGATTGAAGAGCAACTCCACAGCTTGGAAGACGGTGCACCCAATTACGATTATATCGTCGGTTGGCTGGATACTATTACGGTCGGCCACGGCCAGATCCATGCCGCCAACTACCTGCATGGCGATGAGGATCCTGAACCGCAGAGGACCATGCAATTGAGCTACCAGACCTTGCCCAGCCGTCTGTTCGGTGTCATGCCCAAGAGTCTGTTACATTATCTCATGACGCCCTTCATGAACAACCTGGGCGTGTGGGGCATCAATACTGCCAAGTACATCACCAGCCTGCGCCGTCATACTTTCCGCCAGAGCCATGCCGCCTTTCACTTCTTGCTGGACTATGTGCCGCTTTGGGAACTATCCTATGGACGCAGCGGGCTGATCCAATACCAACCTTTCTTGCCAAAAGAAACCGCGCTTCGGGTTTGGACCGAGATACTTGCTCTCGCTAAAAAGCGAGGCCTGCCCCCGTACCTGGGTGTCACCAAACGCCACCGCCCGGACAAGTTCCTGTTCACCCATGCCCTGGACGGGTTCTCGCTGGCGCTGGATTTCAAAGTGACCGACCGCAACCGTGCCCGATTGAACGAGATGCTGCAGGAGTTTGACCAGATCGTGCTCGAAGCTGGCGGGCGATTTTACTTTGCCAAGAACAGTGAGACCACACACGAAACGACAGCCCGATTCCTGGGAGCGGAGACAATGGCGAGATTTAAGAAATTGAAGAAACGCACCGACCCGGATGGGCTGCTAGAAAGCGATTTGTATCGCAGGATATTCGGTTAATGCGTAGGGGCAGGTCTCAGACCTGCCCCTACAGGATTATTGGTATGAAATGTGTCGTTGAAGATCTCGGCCTGGTCGACTACGAATCCGCTTGGAAATTACAAGACGAATACGCCGCTGAGATCGGCAGTGGCACGCGCCTGCCGACGTTGCTGCTGCTGGAACATCCGCATGTCTACACTTTTGGGCGTAGGGGACAGGCCGAAAACCTGCTCTGGAACAAAACCCAATTGAATGAAAAAAATGTTGCCGTCCACTGGGTAGACCGTGGCGGCGATGTCACCTATCATGGACCAGGGCAGTTGGTGGGGTATCCGTTGTTACCCTTGAAGCCCCCCTCTCCCTTAGGGAGAGGGGCCAGGGGTGAGGGTGATAGCAGAATTCCCCAGGCTGATTATGTCGGCTACATCCGCAAATTGGAACAAACCCTCATCACTGCACTGGCCAATCTTGGTCTGGTCGCCGGCCAGCGTAAAGGCCTGACCGGGGTGTGGGTTCAGGCCGATGTCTGGTCACGCTGTCCGCGTTGTAGACCGGAAGACAGACAAAAGCCCGCCAAGATCGCCGCCATCGGCGTAAAAGTAGATGCACGCGGCGTCTCCCGTCATGGCTTTGCGCTGAACGTCAATCCAGACATGACTTACTGGAACGGTATCATCGCCTGTGGGCTAACGGATTACCCGGTGGCGAGCCTGGCTGACTTGCTCCCGCAGCCGCCGGAAATGGGCAGGGTAAAGAAGGAAGTCGCGGCAGCCTTTGGCGAAGTCTTTGGCTATGAGATGTGTTAAGCCCTCGAATCTCGGAGGCTCCTCCCCTTTTCGGCGGAATTGACTTTTTTGCGCTAAACCTGTACACTAGGTACAAATTATTTGATTTTTTTCGAGGAGGATTTATGCCTGGCCAATACCAGCTTACCATGCGTTCAGGGCCGAATCCCGGCACGGTGTATGCACTCGATGGCGATCAAATCAGCATTGGACGTGATTCTTCCAATGAAATTGCCGTCAATGATGCCGAAGTTTCTCGCCGTCACTCCCGTCTGACGTTCCAGGGTGGTAAGTACGTGCTGGAAGACATGGGTTCGACCAATGGCACTTTCGTCAATGGCCAGCGATTGACCGGGCCGCGTGTCTTGAAGACGGGAGAAGTGATTTCACTTGGCGAGCAAATTGTATTTGTTTATGAAGCTGTGGAGTCCGATCCGGGTGCAACCATGGTTTCACCACGCAGCGCTGCAGCTCCTCGACCAGTTACTACTCCGCCCCCTCCGCCGCAAGCCTATGCCGGACAGGTGCCCGCCGGTCAACCTGAAGCTGTGCTGCCGAAGAAGCTCAATCCTGTACCCATTGCTATTGGCGTGGGAGTGTTTTTGTTGATTTGTGTTTGTATCGCTTTTCTTGTTTGGGTAGACCAGACTTATCGCTGGTGTCAATTCTTCCCCTTCATCTCGGGTTGCCCTTGATCCTGATGTAAATGATGCCCCCGTAGACGATCTGCCTGCGGGGGCGTTTTCATTGGTATGAATTGTCCGTTTGTGGGTTGTAAAATCCCTTTTAAAAAGCTAGAATTTGATTAACAACTATGACCGAACAGAAACCTGTTGCTTCTCCGCGCTGGGGCGCAATCACCAAGTTGGTGGTAGCGCTCACTTTTATCGCAATCCTTGCCTGGGTATTTTCACGTTTCCAGTCCATCATCCCGCCGTTGTTGATGGCATTTATCCTTTCATACCTGCTCTATCCTGTGGCCAGTTTCCTGAGCCGGAAACTGCGCTTTTCGTGGAGGGCGGCTGTCGGTTCGATTTTCATCCTGCTTTTGATCCTCTTCCTGAGCCTGCTCACGGTGGGCGGGCTGGGGCTGGTGCAACAGATCCAGAGCCTGATCCGGTTGGTCCAGAACAGCCTGGTAGAACTCCCGCAATTGGTCACCAGCATTGCCGACTGGTTCCAGACGCGCAGCCCCATTCCGGTAGACTTGAATGCGTTTGATCTCAATGCGCTGACCGACCAGTTGATCTCAGTGGTGCAGCCTTTGCTCGGTCAAACCGGTCAACTGCTGGGAACGGTTGCCAGCGGCGCGGCGCAATTCTTTGGCTGGGCAGCCTTCATCCTGCTGGTCTCGTTCTTTGTCCTGTCCGAAAGCGGCGGGTTACGCGGAAGCATTATTAAGTTGAACATCCCTGGATACAACGAGGATCTCTCCCGCCTGGGCCGGGAACTGGGCCGCATCTGGAATGCCTTCTTGCGCGGCCAGATCATCATCTTCTTCATGACGGTTATTGTCTACACCATCATGCTGAGCGCCCTGGGTCTCCGCTATGCGATTGGACTGGCGTTCCTGGCCGGGCTGGCGCGTTTCCTGCCGTATATCGGCCCCGCCATCAACTGGGTCATTCTCGTTTTGGTGGCTTATTTCCAACCGTTCAAATTGTTCGGTATGGAACCCCTGGCATATACCTTGCTGGTAGTTGTGCTGGCGCTCATCGTAGATCAGATCTTTGACAACCTTGTCTCCCCGCGCATTATGGCTGACGTGCTCAAAGTCCACCCGGCGGGTGTGTTGGTGATGGCGCTTGTGGCTGCCAACCTGTTGGGGATTCTGGGTGTGGTGATTGCCGCGCCTTCACTCGCTACTTTGCAGTTATTCGGAAATTATGTCTTACGGAAGATGCTTGACCAGGAACCCTGGCCTGAAAAAGAACCTGCGGCGGGTGCCCAACCAACTCAACTCTTACTTACGCGCCTGCGCCGGATCCTTCGACGCGTTCAGAACCACGCCTTTGGCCTGCTACGGCGCAAAAAACAGCTTTCCACTCCGGAGGCTGATGCGCTAGATTCACAAGAAGAAAACCAATCACAAGGAGAGAAACCATGAGCAATAATGGCAAAGAAACCCAAACGCAAACCCTGGCTGAGACCGACAACTACATGGTTTGGAAGGCTGAAGAACCTGATGGAGAGACTACCTACCATATTGAGCTCAATAGTGTAACTTTGCACTTCTTCGAAGAGGAATGGGAAGAGTTCATCGAATTGGTACAAAGCCTGAAAAAATAGGGGTTCATGAAATTGAATAACGCGATCACGGATATCCCCGGGATCGAAGTCGGCCAAGCACAGAATGACGAAGCCCTGACGGGTTGCACCGTTGTCCTGTGTCGCAAGGGAGCCGTCGCAGGTGTGGATGTGCGAGGGGGCGCACCCGGCACACGTGAAACGGATTTGCTCGATCCGGTCAATCTTGTCGAAAAAGTGCACGCTGTCGTACTGGCGGGCGGCTCGGCCTTTGGCCTGGATGCCGCTGGCGGTGTGATGCGCTATCTCGATGAAAATGGCATCGGTTTTGATACAGGTGCTGGCAAGGTGCCGATCGTCCCTGCGGCGATTCTATTTGACCTGAACCTCGGCCGCGGAGATGTCCGCCCGGATGCGGAGATGGGCTATCGCGCTGCAGCATCTGCTTCGATTGATGCGCCTGCGGAGGGCAATGCCGGTGCAGGATCAGGCGCATCTGTTGGCAAGATTTTCGGGCTGAAGAGTGCCATGAAGGCCGGTATCGGCACGGCCAGCATCCAAGTGGGTGGTTTGATTGTAGGGGCAATTGTGGTCGTCAATTCCTTTGGCGATGTGATCGATCCACAAACCGGGCAGATCGTCGCTGGAGCGCGTTCGATCAATCTTGGGCCATTGAAATTGGGGGAAGAAGGCTATTTTGGCAATACGCTTGAAATCATGAAAACCTTCATCGGTCGCACAGTGCTTGGCTTTGCAACCAAATCCAATACGGTTATCGGTGTGATTGCCACAAACGCTAAATTAACGAAGCCGGAAGCCACAAAAGTTGCCCAGATGGCGCAGGATGGCCTGGCGCGCACGATCAGACCTGCGCATACCATGTTAGATGGGGATGCAATCTTTGCGCTGGCAACCGGCGAGAAGAAAGCCGATCCATCTACGGTCGGCGCGTTTGCAGCGGAGGTGGCGGCGCAGGCTATCATCCGGGCAGTTCAAAAAGCGACCCCGGCGGGGGGCCTACCAGGGTTGAATCACGAATCAAACCTGACAAAAAGGTGAACTTGGTATGAATGCTTTGGTTACTCTTTTAGGGAAATACTTTTTGCATTTTATATTAGTTCTATTTCCTTTTGTATTGTTCATTTCCATTTTAATTACCCCTATCCCAATTTCAATCAGTATCTTTTTTTCACAATTTTCATTTCCATATTTCATATTAGTATTATTTTTATATTATGTAAGTTTTAGCATCAAAAGAAAATATCCCTGGTTCTTTGCAGCTTGCGTCACTGCATTGGTTTTTTCCATGCCGTTATCATATCTCTGGACATCAGGATACTCAGGCAATATGATTATCGGTGGTTTATTGCCTTTCAGGGACGGCTTCAGTTACTATAGTGGTGCTAATTTCCTGTCTGATGGATACAGGATTTCGAACATCGCTGCCTGGCGACCGATGTTTACCAGTTTTGTTGCCAGCTTATTGTTCCTTACTCAACATAATTTGGTGTGGAGCATGGTGACCCTGGTGGGGCTATTGGGAATTAGTTGCATTCTCTCTGCGTATGTCATTCGCAATGATTTCGGAACACTGGCTGCAACACTGTACATAACATCCTTATATTTCTTTATCCAGCACTTGATTGGTATTCTTTATACTGAGTTGCTTGGACTTGCGCTTGGTTGTCTGGGATTCGTCGTAGTTTGGAGTTCGATAAAATCACAAAGACTGGATAAGCTTGCAGCTGGTTTGGCTGTCCTGGTGATAGCAGTAAGTGTAAGGGCGGGTACTTTTTTTGTATTTCCCGTGTTGGTGCTTTGGGCAGGCTGGGCATTTCGAAAACAATCGCGCTTTTCGTTCCGTGCCGCCTTAATCGCATTTGTTGTTGTGTTGCTGACGTTTTTAATTGCAAACTCAGTATTTAGTTCTTTTATCGTAGAGCCTGGAAAACAGTCATTCGGAAACTTTGCTTTTACATTGTATGGTCAAGTAGTAGGCGGTGCTGGATATAACTTCGCTATTCAACGCTTTGC
This sequence comes from uncultured Anaerolineaceae bacterium, assembly GCA_964560935.1. GTDB lineage: Bacteria > Chloroflexota > Anaerolineae > Anaerolineales > Villigracilaceae > JAABUE01. Next base: position 11,274 of record CAZLOC010000013.1, read on the forward strand.
GACTCGAAATTCTGACATAATCTATCGCGCAGCTTGGAAATTTTTTCTGACTCACCCACTGAGTTTCTTCATTGGCGCTGCCAAAGCGTATCGTGACTTCTTTTTTTCGAACATAGGAATCTTCAGATATTATTCTCCCAGTGGTCATATGGTGTGGAGTTATCTTATTTGGATAGCAGGATTGATCTTAACTGCTGTAGGAGTAGTAAAGTCAACTCGAAAAATATTTGAGCCTGTGTATTCCTTTTTTGTGGCTGTATTTATTGGGTTCCTGTTTTCTATTCCTTTCTTACCTCCTATTGATGGCGGGCTTCGAATATATGCGAGCACTATGCCATTGTTTTTTGGGTTAATAGCGGTTGCATCTGGTAAATTCGGCTCTTTTCAAAAGTCGTGGGTGTTTGAAGGTAGGTTGTTGAAATTTTCAGAGATTCTATCGATTTTGGTAGTTATCTTGATAGTTGTAGTCCCAATATTTATCCAACGCTTGAGTACGGCCCCCACATTTGAGGTTCCACTTTGCTCACTCGATCAAGTTCCATATGCTGTTGAACTTCACCGAGGTTCTTTTATCGATATTCTCCCTGAAGATGATGCATCGTGTGGTCAGGCGCTTCGAATTTGTGCAGGAGATTTTCAAACCAGTTCGGTTGAAATGCTGGTAGATGCTTCCGATGCTCAAGTGTATCAAGTTTTAATGGATGATGGAATTTCAACAGGTAACGGTACGCGAGTTTTTGTCGGTAACGATTTGGTGAGTAACGAATCTTATCTGTTTATGGGATTCACCAGTGATTTCCAACGAGCATCGGATCATAATCTGATATCGGGATGTGGAATGGTAAATAGCATAAAAAAGCGACCAGCTATTTTTCAAATTAAAACAGTGGAGACACTGAAATAAAGAGAGGCCCGGCAAAATGCTTGATACATTTTGCCAGGCCCTTGCTACCATTATTTGGTTGAGCAATTTTAGTGATGTTTCTTTAGTTCATCCTTCAGGATTAAACTTAAAACCACGCTCACAACGGTGACAACCAGACCGCCAAGGAAGGCTGGCCAGAAGCCGTCGATGGTGAGACCAATACCAAAGGCCTGACCGACCTGTCCTGTAAGCCAAAACAGGAAGGTGTTGATCAACAGCGTGAACAGGCCCAGAGTTAGAAGGATGAGCGGACAGGTCAGCAGTTTGAGCAGGGGCCCCAGGAAAGCATTGATCAGCCCGAAGATAAGCGCCAGCCAGATGATGGACGTCCAGCCGCCTTGCAGGTTAACGCCGGGGACGAGGGAAACAGCTGCAAAGAGTGCAATTGCGTTGATAATCCAACGTAGAATGAATTTGGTCATTGTATTCTCCTTTCAGTAAATAATACGTTATAGAGCAGGCTAGGTTGCACCTTCTGCGCGCATCCAAATCAGGGTTCTGGCGTTATCAAACCCTGCCGCTTGAATGGCTTCTTCTTGTAAACTGGCGGGATGTTCCAACTTCAAGTTTTGATGGTGTCTCAGGTCGCGATGAGCTTGTGTCAGCAAAGTTGTGATTGATTCGGGATCGGCGTTAGGGTTGCAGGCCAGCCAAAGAGGTGTGCCGCGCAGCGTGGGCACCCAGGCCAACACACCTTGCAATTGCCCGTCTGTTTGAACCGCCCATTGACGCAGGTCAAATTCGACAAATGCGCGGTAAAGCCAGTTCCACAGACCAGGTTTGAGACTGTTCCAATTCAAGGAATGGTACCAGGACAATTCTTCGGGATGCAACTGTTTGAGCCAGGCTAGCTGTTGTGGCCAAAAACGGGAATATCGTTTGGTAACGGTCGGCAGGCTGGGAGCGTGGATAGAGCGAGAAAGAGAGGCAGAGGAAAGGGGTTCTTCCTTCCTCGCGCGCCAGGTTATACGTCGTGCGCGTTCCACAAATCCCAGGTCCGTATACATTTGAACAGCTCCAGGGTTGTCTGCGCGGACGTGCAGCCAAAGTTCACTGGCGCCGCGTTGACGGGCATAGGTCAAGGTCCATTCAGTCAGGGCGCGGGCGATGCCTTTTCGGCGGTGGTCGGGATGTGTGGCGACATTGGCGATCAGGTAGATACGTTTGCCTTTGTGCCGGAAAGGCACCAGGCTGGCATTCCCAATGATGCGCCCATCCTGCTCCCAGACGAAGCCCGAGAGTGGCATGGATGCGCTCTCGATGGCATTGCTGGCCCAACGCATGAAAGACGCGTCACTGCTGGCACGCCGCATCTGCCGGACGTAAGACTGGCCTTCGCTGTCCATATTGTTGGCAAAGCAAAGCTCGATGAGATCAGCCACGTGAGGCAGGTCTCGCAGAATGTTCAACGGACGCAGGTTCCCGGCTGCGGAAGGGCGCGCCGGAAGCGAGATCGATGTCATTATGAGGCTATTATAGCTGTATGTGTGAGGTTGAGGGTAGAATAGGGAAAGCTAAACGAGAGGTAATCTATGAGCCTGCCCGAACCCGTTCAGCCGTCATTGCGATCTGTAATCCTGTACATGTTTCGCAAAATCGTCAAACCGGTAACCCTGGAGCGACGCGCCGAAG
>CAZLOC010000013.1:13930-24941 GCA_964560935.1 uncultured Anaerolineaceae bacterium
CTGTACATGTTTCGCAAAATCGTCAAACCGGTAACCCTGGAGCGACGCGCCGAAGTACAGGTGCAATTGCGTGGTTCCTGCACACCGGATTTCGACTTTTTCCTGTTGGTCGTGCTCTCGGCTGTGATCGCTACATTGGGTCTGCTGACAAATTCAGCTGCTGTGATCATCGGCGCTATGCTGGTTGCGCCACTCATGTCGCCGATCATTGGGATCGGGTTGGCCTCCTTGACCGGTGATGCGCGTCTGTTCCGCGACTCAAGTGTGGCCCTGGGGCGCGGCGCGCTCCTGGCAATCCTGATGGCCGTCTTGCTGACCTGGGGCAACCGCTATCTTCCATTCGTTACCTTGCAGGAATTGCCGGAGGAAGTAATGGCGCGCACGCATCCCAGCCCGATCGACCTGACCATCGCGCTGGCGGGCGGTCTGGCAGCTGCCTTTGCCCTGGCAATGCCATCTATTTCGGCGGCGCTCCCCGGCGTCGCCATCGCCACTGCCTTGATGCCGCCGTTAGGCGTGGTAGGAATTGGGATTGCAATGGGTCGCTGGGATGTGGCCGGCGGCGCACTGCTGCTGTTCCTGACCAACGCTGTCACCATCGCGTTTGCCGCTATGCTGGTCTTCTTTGCGCTGGGATTTACTCCCAAACGCGAGGCCGGGCAGCGCGTCCCACGTGCGCTGTCGATTTCCGCCGGTTTTACCCTGGTCTTGCTCGTGCCTCTCACCTTTCTCAGCGCTAATTTTTTTCGTGAGGCCGCCGAGAACCGCCAGATCAATGCAGTTGTGCAGGATGAAGTCGCCAAATACGAGGCCGAATTGACAAATTTGCAGGTTGTACAGGAAAGTGAAACCTTACACATGACAGCAACCTTGCGCGTTTCAAAGCAACTTCGCTATGAAGACGTGATCGAATTGCAGCAGAACGTAGCGTTACAACTGCAACGGCCCGTCTCCATCGTGGTGAACCAGGTTGTCGCGGCGCGGCTCGATCCGCTCATCCCGCCCACGTTCACCATCACGCCCACAGCTGCCACCTTTACACCGACGGTCACCTTGACCCCCACCGTTACCGCTACCCACACCCCCAGCCCGACGCCCATCCTGCCCACGCCGACGGCGACACCCCAACTGGCGCAGATTCCCCTCAACACTGTCCGACCCCTGGACCTGGTGCAACAGCCCGGCGGCCCGTCGATCGGGAGGATCCGCCCCGGCGATTTCGTGACTGTGCTCTACAGCACGAAAGTTTACGATGGTCTGGTCTGGTGGGAAGTGATGGACGCCGAGGGCCGCATCGGCTGGCTCCCGCAGATTTCGCTGACGGTAGTCACATATACACCAACGATGACAGCTACGCCAGCGCCTTGAAATTTCGCCCCACGGTGTACAATGAAAAAAGTCCGCGCCTGTCTTCATGGTGCGGACTTCTTCTCAACTTTTCCCCAGCCTTTTTAACCCCAATACCTCGTACACTTCTAACGGCTGGCTTTTCCCTTTCACCTTCATAGGTGCATAATGCCGGGCCTCTATATCATTTTTAACGCGCTCATACGCTTCTTTGCTGATTAAGATCTGGTTCTTGGCTGAGTTTTCCTGAATGCGCTTGGCGATATTGACGCTATCGCTGATAGCGGTATATTCCAGGCGGCGGTCAGTGCCGATCAATCCCAGCACGGCATCACCGTAGTGGATACCGACGCCAAACGCCAGGTGCGAGTCCTTGGGGAGTGTCATGTACAGGTCTTCGACCGTTTGGCGCAAAAATAAAGCTGCCTTGACCGCTCGCAGGGTATGGTCTTTTTGTTGGATTGGAGCATTGAACCAGGCCATTATGGCATCCCCCAGGAATTTGTCGATGGTGCCTTCTTGGGAGAGAACAGCTTCAGCCATGGCAGCCAGGTACCGGTTCAGCACCGAGACCAATTGCTCAGGGGAGAGTTGTTCACTGTAGGTGGTAAATCCGCGAATATCTGCAAACAGCACAGTAATGTCTACTCGCTTGCCGCCCAATTGCAAACTATCGGGATTGAGTTGTTCAATTACAGCCGGGGATACCATGCGCTCAAACAGTCGACGTTGCGCTTCCAGTCGTTTATGTTCGGTCATATCATCCAACACAATTGCAACGCCTTGTGTACTTTGGTTTGCATCCTTGAGTGGTGATAGATTCAGTCGCCACTCTACCGGTCCTCGCACAGGGAGATTATGGCTGATTTCCAGGCCTACAACAGGTTGATCGGTCTGTCGAACAGAGACCAGGTACTGGGCAATATTTTTAGATACAATCGGCAATACTTCGTCAAGCGGATGACCAATTATTTCTATCGCCGTGTGTCCCAGAATCGATTCAGCAGCGCGGTTGCACAGGGTGATCTGGTCTTTGACATCGGCTGTGATGACACCGCTGGCAATGGATGCGAAAATGTTGTCCATCAAGTTCTTGAGTTCTGTCACTTCCGCCAGGGTATGTTTTAAGGATGAGAATAAACGCGCATTCTCAATCGCAACAGCGGCCTGGTTGGCAAATGCAGCCAGCAAGTCGCGTTCGTTTTCAGAAAAAATGCCACTGCGGATGCGGTTATCGGCGTAGATGACACCGATCAAATCATCTTTGACTTTGAGCGGTACACATAAGATGGAACGTAGGTTGAATGCAACGACGCTTTCCTGCGCCCCAAATCGGGGATCTTCTTGTGCGTTCGTTGTCAGGATTGGTTCACCCGCTTCGATGACTTTCTTGATGATAGTTCGACTGACTGCAAACTCATTGGGATTAATAGACTCCTGTTCCCAATTGCGGGCGATCCGTGAAGTCATGTTACCTTGTTCATCCCGCAACATTAGGAAACCGCGCTCGGCACGCGATAGCCGAACAATGGTGTCCATTACGATTTGTAAGACAGAATCCAACTCAAGCGTAGAATTGACCACTTGACCAATCCCGGCCAGTGCGTGCAGGTTGCCATGCTCGGTCTCAAAGGTTTCCATTTTTTTGCTTAGATAACCGAGCTGGGTTTCAACATTGTTGATTTCTTCCAATGTCTTATTCGAGACCTTAGCTTTCGAGTCCGATAGCGCAGTGCGCACGACCCCAGCCTGCTTGCTGAGGATCAATAATTGGTCGTGCAAGGTTGTCGGTTGGGTCTTGTCGGTAATCATTGGAACTGTCCTGGGCGCGAGAATCGTTCATCCAGGCTTTTTATGAAATTTTGGATGATGGTTTGCAAAGTATACAACCAAATGGCAAAACTGGCACGTTGCGCGCGGCTTGCATCTCCCGGTTGAGGAGTGAACAGAGATGCCAGGTGTTGTTCGGTTAGAGTGCTGATAGCGCTGGCAGCTTTTGGAAGTTTCTGCGCCAGAGTATCTGCGCGTTCCGACGGGGTAGCTCGGATGGCTGGGGGCGCATCGAGCAGGCGCAGGCTGCGATTGATCGTCTCGAAGGATCGTTCGATGGGAGAAAGCGTGGTCCAGCGCGCCCAATTTTTTATCCACGCGGGAACCTGTCCGTCGTTACGCTCGTAGGCCCCTTGCAGCCGGATGGGGATGTTTTCGATGATCGCATACCTGCGATTGATGAACCAAAGCGCGGCAAGCAAGAAGACCGTTGCAGCTACATATAGATACCGATAGTTTGTGGCAGGTACTTCGTCTGGTATTGTGATATCTTCTGGAAATAGCGTTTCGCGTTCGTCCAATTCCCGGAGCAAGTTTAAGGCTCCTGGGTCGATCATGTTGCCACCTGGAGTGTCGTCCTCGGACGTTGGCGCTTCGGGCCTGTCAGGACGGATGAGCGGTTGCTGGTTGCCAGTCGGTTCAAATTCCACCCAGCCGATGCCAGGAAAGTAGACCTCAGGCCATGCGTGCGTATCCAGGTTGCGTACATAGTAAAGATTATCTTCAGAGTCAAAAGCACCTTCGGCAAAACCAACTGCCATTCGTGCAGGAATTCCTATCGACCGAAGCATAACCACTTCAGCAGAGGCATAATAATTGCAAAAGCCTTGTTTGAGGTCGAATAGAATCCATTCCAACGGGTCTACATTATTAGGTGGGGATTCGGGGAGCGGGTTGGCGTATTCGATTTCACGCCGCAGGTATGCGGTGACGGCAGCAGTTTTATCGTACGTGTTTTCCAAGCTTTCAGTGATTTCCTCTGCAAGGGCGCGGATGCGCGGTGAGAAATCTTCAGGGAGTTGCAGGTATCGTTCTGTAATCCATTCGGGGTAATCTTCTCCGGCAGCTTGTAGGCGTTGTATGGAAGGATCGGCCAGGGCCGCATCCATTTGGAATTGCTCACCTGGCAATAGGGCAGGTTCAGCGTACCATGCGGCTATATCGACCGTATCTCTTCCCGTAGAGGAGTATCTGATTTCCCCAGGTCGGCTGACCCAGGTGGGTTGTGTGGGTGTGTATAGCAGGAATTGCTTGATCTGCGTAGTTGCCTTGAAGCGGGCTATGGTCCGACCTTCAAGATCGGGGATGGGAATCTCTTCGTCAGAGGGCGAAAACTCATCGGCCTGTGAGGATAAGGCGTACCATTGGTGGTTGGTAAAAGTAGCGTATGTGTATCCACGCCAATAGAAACGAGGCGGTTTTTCAGGCAGATCTGGAACTTCAACGGTAAATAGGATAGTATCGTTCAGCGGGTTTCCGGCTCCCAATTCAAGCTGGCTGGTAAAGAAGTCGCCCTCCCCCCAACCAATAGGCGATTCCAGCACCTCCACTGCGTTGGAAAACCATTCTTGGACTTCGCGCCAGGGTTTGGTAATTCGATACCAATACTGCCTGGCCGCTTGCCAACCGGCGGCCGAGGCTGGGACCGTCCATGCGACGAAGACAAAGATCGTTGCTAAAATCATCATGCCGCGCGTTATATCAAACTCGGATTCTTGCATTTGGAATACGCGCTTGCTTCGCCAGAGTTCGCGGTTTCTTAAATAATGTAATCGGCCTAGCAAGAATAAGGCCCACAGAATGTAAGCGCCCAGTACCCAGGCGCGGGCAGAATAGAGCCAGTCGTAAAGGTGAATGATAAGAGTGAATATGCCGCCCGGTAGCACAGCTACCAGATAATTGTTGTGTCGGGTCCACCAGTATCCTGATACGATACTAAGAAACCAGACAAGGGTTGAGATAGCAGCAACGAACAGCAGGCCGTCTGTCACGATTTCTCGCCTGAAAAATTGCCCAAGAGAAAAAAGTAACCTGCCTCCTATACTTGCAAGCCGCTCAGAGAGCAGTACATCTCCCTCGATAGCGAGCGTCATTTGCCAGGGAATGAGCACTATTGAATACCCCAAGACAAGCCACCCAACAGCGCCTCTTTTGAACTGACTATACCCAAGCGCTAATCCCAGAATAATGCCTAGCATTGCCAGGGTCTGTGAAAAGATAAGATAGTCAGTCCAACGCGTGATGACCAGTCGCGCAGAAGCCGTTTGTATCATCAATAAAAGCAGGATAATGGCTAGCCAATCTAAACGGCGTACATTTGGGGTTTGCATGTAATGAGTGTACAATAACAGTACCCTGCCGTCAATGCGGATACAAAGGCTCTCCCTGAAGCCTGACCGACGAAATCGGCTCATGTCCGGACGAGGAGCTTGCTTCCTGATCAACAGGCGGATTTCTGACTTCAGCAGGGATAGTATTTGGGTTGTAGCCTGAGCAGCCTTGACGGTTTCTTCATGGGTGGCAGGTTTCGGGTCCGGTTTTGAGGCGCGTAGCGCGCTATAGCGTTGTTTTTCTCGAAGTATTGCTAATCATTACGAAATTGAAATTTTTCTAACCGCTATCTGTAGGGGGCGTGATGATATAATCAGCAGGTCTGGGGCTCTAAGTTATCTCAATGGAGAATTTTTCACTTAATGACTTTAGAACGCGGCACATTACTACATAAACGTTACCGTATTGTTGAGATCCTGGGACAAGGGGGTATGGGATCTGTCTATCGCGCTGTGGATGAAAACCTGGGCGTGGAAGTTGCCCTCAAAGAAAATCTGTTTACCACAGATGAATATGCACGCCAGTTTCGCCTTGAAGCTGTGATCCTGGCGAATTTACGACACCCAAATCTGCCGCGCGTTTCAGACCATTTCGTGGTTGGCGACCAGGGGCAATACCTGGTCATGGATTTTATTGACGGCGAGGATCTGCGCCAGCGTATGGAGCGCGTGGGCACCGTTTTGGAAGAAGAAGCCATCATGATTGGCGCGGCTATGTGTGACGCGCTGACTTATCTACACACTCGCAAACCCCCAATTTTGCATCGTGACATCAAACCCGGCAATGTCAAGATCACGCCAGATGGACACATCTTTTTGGTAGACTTTGGCCTTGCAAAAGTAGTGCAAGGTACGCAAGCTACGACTACGGGCGCACGGGCAATGACGCCTGGCTATTCCCCGCCAGAGCAATATGGTACGGCTCGTACCGATTCGCGGACTGATGTCTACTCGCTCGGTTCCACTTTATATGCTGCACTGACCGGTATTATTCCTGAAGATGGCTTGGCGCGCGCCATGGACAATGCCCAGCTTACCCCGTTGCGTAAGCGCAGTAGCAAGGTTTCGCGACGCTTGGCGGCAGCTATTGAGCAATCCATGGCTATCGATCCGGCTGATCGTTTTCAAACTGCCGAGGAATTTAAGAAAGCTTTGCTTGGCTCCAAGTCCAAAACGCAGCGCCTGACCGGTAATTACACCGTTCCACCACCGCCGGCTGACATGGAACCACCGTCAGACAACTTGGATGATGAGGGCGTGTATAGAAAGCCACTTGAGAAAAAACCGGGCCTGATGGCGCTTGAGCCGGAAAATGAATTCAGACCTCCAAAAATCAAGAAAAAACGCAGTGGCGGATGTGTGCTGTCGTTGTTGTTGATTTTGTTGTTAGTAGGTGGTGTAGGCGGTGTTTCGTATTTTTATCCAAACTTGGTGCCTGCCTCTTTTTCCGGGTTGATTCCCTGGATCGGGACAACGCCAACGATGACGCTAACGCTGCAGCCTACAGAGACGCCTACCCCTGAACCATCTTCCACTTTCACGCTTACAGCGGAAGTTCCATCTCCTACTCCGTTGCCTACGCATACATCTACGCCAACCTTTCTGCCAACCGACGGGCCATCTCCCACACCCTCTCATACATTGGTACCTTCTCCCACGCCAATCGGCGGCGGTTATGGGCAGATTGCTTTTGCATCTGAGCGTACTGGTATTCCACAAATTTATCTGATTAACGCGACAGATGGCAGTGATCTGCATCCTATTACTAATCTCGATGGGGGCGCCTGTCAACCATCTTGGTCGCCGGATGGGACAAAATTGGTCTTTACCTCGCCGTGTAAATTCGATACAGATTCTTACCGTGAGTCGAGCCTATATATTATCAATGCCGATGGTACTGAGTTGACCCCCCTACTCACAGCCCCGGGTGGCGACTTCGACCCTGTTTGGTCACCGGATGGCAGCAGCATTGCATTTACCTCCCTGCGTGATGGCCGCAAGGAGATTTATCTCATGGAACTGCAAACTGCCAAAGTCACTCGATTGACATTTTCCGATACGGACGAGGAGAACAACCAGCCAGCCTGGTCACCGTTCGGAAATCAGATTGCATTTGTGAAAAAACGCGTTGGCGCGCTTCAAATCTGGACGATGACGAATACCGGTCAAAATCAGCAGCAGGTGGTGCGCAGCGGGCAAACGCTATGGGACTTTTACCCCGTCTGGTCTCCTGATGCCCAGTATATCCTGTTCAACCAGCGCCAGATCAATACGGGCGCTTTGCCCTGGATGATGCAAATCCGCTACGAAGACCGGGATACGCAATCGGCTTCTCGCCTGAGGCTTGGTGTGGTTGGGATCGAGAACCTCCACTTTTCGCCAGATGGCTTTTGGATGGTCTGTGAGGGGGTTGATGACCGTGATAATAGAGACATTTATTATATGACGGCCAGCGGCGCAACACGTACGCGCTTGACGACCGACCCGGACGATGATTTTGACCCGGCATGGAGGCCGATATCAGTGCCATAAGAAACAGACTCCCGCATCACTAGCGGGAGTTTTTCTAACACTCCTCTTATTGACGCTCATTTTTAGGCATGTTATCATTGTTACCAATGTTTTAGCACTCTCGCGTCGAGAGTGCTAAATTGTGAGAAGGGTATGTCTGATCTGACCGAACGCCAAAAAACCATCCTGATGCTCGTAATACGGGATTATATCGAGGCGGCGCAACCCGTCAGTTCGAAGGGCCTTGTTAGACGCTACCATCTGGACTTGAGTTCTGCTACTGTCCGAAATGAGTTGTCTGCCCTCGACGAGATGGGCTACCTGCGCCAACCGCACACTTCAGCCGGCCGTGTCCCTACTGAAGAAGGCTATCGTTTCTTCGTCGGCCAGATGATGCACCAGGCTGAGTTACCGGAAGCCGTCCAACACACGATCACCCACCAGTTCTATCAGGCGCGTCCCGATGTGGACCAGTGGATGACACTGGCCGCGTCCATTCTTGCCCACCAGTCGCAGGGTGTGTCGGTCGTTACCGCTCCGCACGCGGAGCAGACGCTTTTCAAGCACGTCGAATTGATCTCGACCCAAGGACGCCAGATACTGATGGTCATGGTCATGGTGGGGGGCGAAGTCTCGCAGCAAATTCTGACATTAGCGGAACCCGTCTCACAAGAACGACTTAGCCAGACGACTGCGCGTCTTAACCGACTTCTGGCTGGTCAAGCCGTAGAAGCGATTTCTGCGCTCCCGCCCCGTTCCGACGCGCTCGATCAGGATATCCTGACGCTTATTATGCAAGATATGCGCCGCGCGACGGAAAGCGTTTCCGGCAACATTTACACAGATGGCCTGACCAATGTGCTGGCAGAGCCTGAATTTGCCGAATCGGACGATGCGCGCCGTGCTTTGCGTTTATTCGAAGAACGCTCGACCTTGCAGGATTTGCTGGCGCGCTCGACAACGAACAGTATGATCGGCGGCCTACAAGTTTTGATTGGTAGTGAAGGCGGTTGGGAAGAATTGCGACAATGCTCGATGGTGCTGGCGCGCTACGGTGTGCCGGGACTGGCAACGGGCATGTTGGGTGTCCTTGGCCCCATGCGCATGTCTTATGCAAAAACAATCCCAACAGTCCGCTTTGTGGCGAGTCTGTTGAGTGACTTAGTAAACGATACCATTGTCGGAGAATAGCGGTATGACCCAGAAAGAAAAGAAAAACAGAAAAGAAAAAATCGAAGAAGTAACCGATGCCCACCTCGAGGCTGCTGAGACGCCTGAAAACGGCGAGCAGCCTGAAACGGAGATCGAAGCGTTGCAAAAACAACTCGAAGAGGCCGAAGCCAAAGCCGCCGAAAACCTGGATGGCTGGCAGCGTGCCCAGGCGGAGTTCATCAATTATAAGAACCGCGTCCAACGCGATCGCGAAATGGACTACCTATCCATGAAAGGCGACATCATCAAGAAGCTGCTGCCGGTTCTCGATGATATGGAGCGCGCACTGGCGAACCGCCCGGGAGGTGATTCTTGGGCGAACGGTATGGAATTGATTGCCCGCAAGTTTCAAAACATTCTGGAGGCTGAGAGCGTAAAACGCATCGAAGCCGCGGGCCAGCTTTTTGACCCGAACTTCCACGAGGCCATTTCGAGTGAGCCAAACGAAGATGTGGAAAGCGGCTACGTGATCGAAGTGGTGCAGAATGGGTATATGCTTGGCGAAAGAGTCATTCGCCCGGCAATGGTGCGAGTCGCGCAATAATTTGCGCTATGTCATGCTGAGCGTAGCGAAGCATCTCTTGAAAGACGAGGAGACCCTTCGCTCTGGGATTCGATGCAGCTCCAGCTTGCCTATCCTTCCGCTCAGGGTGACATCATTAACAAAGGAGAACTTATTTCATGGGAAAAATCATTGGGATCGATCTGGGTACGACCAACTCTGTAGCAGCCGTCATGAGCGGCGGCGAGCCGACAGTGATCCCTTCAGCGGAGGGCGAGCGGTTGGTGCCGTCGGTGGTGGCGGTCAATAAAAATCATGAGCGATTGGTGGGACGTGTAGCTCGCAACCAGGCTATCACTAACCCACAGAATACGGTTTTTTCGATCAAACGCTTCATGGGCCGTAAGGCTGATGATGCAGAGGTCGAGCGAACCAAGAAGCGTGTGCCCTATGTTGTCGCTGAAGCTGAGAATGGTGATGTGCGCGTGACGTTGGACGAGAAGGAATACAGTCCGCCCGAAGTTTCAGCCATGATCCTGGCCAAGATCAAGGCCGATGCGGAAGCTTACCTGGGTGAGACGATCACGCAGGCGGTCATCACCGTACCGGCATATTTCAACGACGCCCAACGCAATGCCACCAAAGATGCGGGCAAAATCGCCGGTCTCGAAGTGCTGCGCATTATCAACGAGCCCACCGCCTCCTCTCTGGCGTACGGTCTCGACAAGAAGACCAACGAAATTATTGCCGTCTATGATCTAGGCGGCGGCACATTCGATATTTCCATCCTGGATGTTGGCGACGGCGTGTTCCAAGTACGCTCCACCAGCGGTGACACTTTCCTGGGCGGCGATGACTTTGACCAGCGCATCATGGACTACTTGATCGAAGAGTTCAAGAAAGACAACAATATTGACTTAGGCAACGATCGACAGGCTTTGCAACGACTGAAGGAAGCCTCTGAAAAAGCCAAGATCGAACTTTCAACGGTCATGCAGACGGAAATCAATCTGCCCTATTTGACAGCGGATGCCAGTGGCCCCAAGCACTTGGTGATAACCTTGACTCGCGCCAAACTCGAACAACTCACAGGCGATCTGGTCGACCGAACAATTGCTCCCGTTAAACAGGCCTTGTCCGATGCCGGATTGACTGCGGGCGACATCAACGAGATCGTCATGGTTGGCGGTATGACCCGTATGCCCGCCGTGCAAGACAGGGTGCGTGCTTTCTTCGGCAAGGACCCGCACAAGGGTGTCAACCCTGATGAAGTGGTGGC
>CAZLOC010000014.1:0-7569 GCA_964560935.1 uncultured Anaerolineaceae bacterium
TACGCGGCGACCTGGGTCTCATCATCGCGCTTTCAGGGTTGCTGCTGCTTTCGGGATTGGGCATTGGGCTGTTCGCTTCGACCATCGCTAACACGCAGCAAGAGGCCATGCTCACTACTTGGATGACATTGCTGCCTGCCATTTTCCTGTCCGGATTTTTGTTCCCACTTGAAGCCATGCCAGTCGTCTTGCGCTGGATTTCGTACGTCATTCCACTGCGTTACTATCTGGTTATCATCCGTGCGCTGCTTCTCAAAGGTGTCGGCGCAGCGGCTATCCAAAATGAAATCATTGCTCTCGCCATTTTCGGCGTGGGCATTATGGGTGCGGCAGCTTTGCGCTTCCGCAAGAGACTTGATTAGGAGAAACCCATGCAACCCAAACGTCCCCCCGTCCCTGTGATCGTTGTTTTGTTACTCGCCCTGCTGGTTGGCGGCTATTACGGATTGCAAGCCCTCTTTGACGAAAAAAACGGCGGGCTCCAGGCATCCGGTTCGATTGAGGCCGTGGACGTTAGCGTCTCGCCAGAAATGGCCGGGAAAGTAACCGACGTCCTGGCCGATGAAGGCGATGCTGTTGAAGTGGACACCCCGCTTCTTTACCTGGATGATAGCCTGTTGGCCGCGCAACGAGCGGTTGCGGTCTCTCAATTGGATTCTGCCATTGCCGGAGCCCAGGCGGCCCAAAATGCGCTGGATACGGCAACATATCAGTATCAAATTGCCCTGGAAGCCGCCCTGGAACAGGACAAAGCCACCCGTCTTAAGGATTGGTACACGAAAGATCCGAATCAATTCGACCAGCCGGAGTGGTACTTTACCCGTGATGAGCAGATCCGCGCAGCGCAGGCCAAGGTCGATGTAACCCTGAAAGCGCTGGAAGATGCCCAGGCGAACTTAGCCAAGGTCACCCAATCTTTGGAAGTAGCGGATTTCCTGAAAGCTGAAGACCGCATCCTGGATGCGCGCTTGGAATATTTGGTCGCTAAGGATGTAAACGACCGTGCTCAGAATTCAGTCACTGCCGATGCGCCGGTCGGCAGGTATAACCGAACCCATTGTGGCACAAATGAGGGCTACTTTGTCAACAATGCGCGCCTGACAAATCAGATTTATCGGTGCACTGGTGACGAACATCTTTCCGATGTCAGCCAGACATTGTATGATGAGGCGCAGGCTGAACTGGATAGTGCACAAGCAGCATATAACGAACTTTTGACCACGCAAGCTGCCGACGAGGTGCTCCAGGCACGCGCGGATGTGTCCGTGGCGCAGGAACGCTATTACTCGGCGCTCGATTTTCTGCGCAATCTTCGAAAGGGTGAGCAAGCGATAAGTGTTGCCGCCGCCGAGGGAGCGCTGAAGCAGGCCCAGGCAGCGGTGGACCAGGCGCAGAAGGCAGTTGAACAGGCGCAAGCTAACCTGGATCTGATCGACACCCAAATCGCCAAGTTGACCGTCTATGCGCCTGCAGATGGCACAGTCTTGACCCGTAATGTCGAATCGGGCGAGTTTGTCCAGCCGGGCGCAACGGTCTTTGTCTTGGCAAATCTCGAAAATCTGACGATTACGGTCTACGTGCCTGAAGACCGCTATGGCGAAATTTCGCTGGGTCAGCAGGCTGAAGTCAGTGTCGATTCGTTCCCCGGCGAAACTTTTTCAGCGCAGGTCACTTACATCGCGGATACGGCTGAATACACTCCGCGCAATGTCCAGACTGTAGAAGGGCGCAGCGCGACGGTTTACGCAGTCAAGTTGATGGTAGAAGACCCGGGTGGAAAACTCAAGCCAGGCATGCCAGCCGATGTGAGATTTTCTGAGTGAGGTAGCTATGGGCGTTGTCAATTTCAACTGGCAACGGATGAAACACATCCAAAAGCTTCATCGTGTGCTGTATGCGATTGGATTGGGACCAATCGTTGGAAAAATCATCCTGCTACTCACAACCACTGGCCGAAAGACCGGGTTGAAGCGTGTCACGCCATTGCAATATGAGGAGATCGATGGCAAGTATTACCTAGGCGCGGCGCGCGGCCTGAAAGCGGACTGGGTGCGTAACATCCAGGCTAATCCGCAAGTGGAGGTGCGTGTGAAATCCTTGAACTTTCAGGGGCAGGCCGAGGTGGTAACGGACCCTGTCCGTATTGCCGATTTCATCGAAGTCCGTTTGCAGCGTCATCCTTTTATGATTGGCATGATCATGCAACGGGCGCATGGTTTGTCAAAGCAACCCAGCCGCGAGCAGTTGGAAAGGCTGGCTGAAAAAGAAGTATTGGTGATTGTCGCTCCTGTTCAGTTTAGCGAGAATTAATGTGACGGAATATCTTATTCAAGCGCAAGGATTGCATAAGTCTTTTGGCGATAACCATGCTGTAGATGATGTCTCCTTGCAAATTGCAGCAGGTGAAATCTACGGCCTGGTCGGCTCGGATGGCGCAGGCAAGACCACGACACTGCGTTTGCTGGTCGGCGCCTTGCAAGCGGGCGCGGGCGAGATCGAAGTCTGTGGCTATGATGTCAAAAAGCAGGTCGAACAGGCGCGCACCCAAATTGGTTATCTCTCGCAGCGTTTCTCGCTTTATGAAGACCTGACCGTACTGGAAAATATTCGCTTCTTCGCCGAAGTGCGCGGACTCTCCTCACAGGAGTGGTTGCCGCGCAGCATGGAAATCCTCGAGTTTGTCGGCCTGGCCGAGTTCAAAGACCGCCGCGCCGGACAACTTTCGGGTGGCATGAAACAGAAATTGGGATTAGCCTCAGCGCTGGTTTCCCGTCCGCGGGTGTTGCTGCTCGACGAACCCACCACCGGTGTAGACCCGGTCACCCGCCAGGATTTTTGGCAGTTGGTGATTAAATTAGTCTCCGTCCCCATCCGTCTCTCCCCAAATTCGGAGAATTTGGGGAGAGAGAAAGAGGCGGGCGGGGAGGTCTCTGTCCTCCTCACCACCCCCTACATGGACGAAGCCGCCCGCTGTCACCGCGTCGGTTTCATGCGCGAAGGCAAGATCATCGCCGAGGGA
The DNA here is from genome assembly GCA_964560935.1 of uncultured Anaerolineaceae bacterium. GTDB lineage: Bacteria > Chloroflexota > Anaerolineae > Anaerolineales > Villigracilaceae > JAABUE01. Next base: position 3,020 of record CAZLOC010000014.1, read on the forward strand.
ACGCCGTCTGAGTTGCGCGCAACGCTCAACGGCCGTATCCTCGAACTGCGCGGCCGACCGATCTCACTGTTGCGTAAGGTGGCGCACCAGGATGAAGATGTCGAAGATGTGCAAGCGTTCGGCGACCGGCTGCACGTCCGCGTGGGTGTGGATAGAGCTAAGGTCGTCCTCAGCAGGCTCAAGTCCAGGATACGCAGCGAGGGGGGCGAAGTGACCGATTTGCGGCCTGTCCCGCCCGTCCTCGAAGATGTCTTCATTGCCTTGTCGGAAGGTAACCATGACTGAGCCCGTTGTCATCACCGAAGGCCTCACCCGCCGTTTCGGCGATTTTGTCGCCGTCGACCACGTCTCGTTTCAGGTCAACCCTGGCGAAGTGGTTGGATATCTCGGTCCGAACGGTTCGGGCAAGACCACCACCATCCGTATGCTGCTGGGCTTGCTGGAACCCTCCGATGGTAACGCAACCGTGTTGGGTTTTGACGCGTTCCGCCAATCGGAAGAAGTCCGCGCACGGGCTGGCTACATGTCGCAAAAATTTGCGTTGTACGATGATTTGACCGTTTGGGAGAATATGGAATTTTACGGCGGCGTCTACGGGATTACGGACAAGGAGCGCATCGAATCGACCTTGGTCCTGCTCGGCCTGCTCAGACATGAATCCGCGCTGACGGGGTCGCTCTCGGCGGGTTGGCGGCAGCGACTGGCGCTGGGCATTGCATTAGTTCATCAACCAAAATTGCTGTTCTTGGACGAGCCCACCTCCGGCGTCGACCCAACCGCCCGCCGCGCCTTCTGGGATTTGATCTATGATCTGGCTTCCGAAGGCGTGACCGTTTTCGTCACTACCCATTATATGGATGAGGCCGAGTACTGCGAGCGTGTAGGCATCATGCGCGCAGGCAAATTGCTGGCAATGGATACGCCTGGTAACCTGAAAAAGAACGTGCTGGCAGGGAAAGTCTGGCAGGTGGCTGCCTCGCCATTGCAAACCGCCATGGATATTTTGCCCATATTGGATGGAGTCTTGCAGGCGGGCATGGCTGGCGACCAATTGCGTGCCATCACTGAGCGAGACCTGACAGCAAAGCAGTTGCAGAAAGCGTTGCAGGAAAAGGGAATTGAAGTGAAATCCGTGGAGCGTGCCGAGCCGACGCTGGAAGATGTATTTTTGTCGCTGGCTCGTTAATCCGTATTCCCGTTAAACAGTTATCCCGTTGAACCAATCACTTTCTCAACGGGATAACGGAATATCAGAATAGCGGGGAAACGGAAGAACGGGGGAACCGGAAAACGCTTATGGTGGCGGCAACACATCCCAGGGATTGATCTTGTAGGTCGCGGTCATGATCTCGAAGTGCAGGTGCGCGCCAGATGAACGGCCAGTACTGCCAATTGCGCCGATGCCTTCGCCCTGTCCCACGCTTTGGCCGCAGAAGCGGTAGATGTCGCTCAGGTGGGCATAGAGCGATTGAAAGCCATTGCCATGATCGATCATGACCATATTGCCGTAACCGTAATTGTTCCAACCCGAATAAACGATTACACCTGCATCCGTGGCATACACACCTTCGCCTTCAGACCCCGCCAGGTCGATTCCCCAATGATTGGATTTAGGCGAGTAGTCAAACCCAGAGAGAAAATGCTTGTTGGTTGGGAAGACGAAATTACCATACCCGACCGCGCCGCCTGAGATGGGGTCACAGGCCCCGGGGCCGAGCACGCGCGCCAGCGCGGGGTCTTCGCGGGTGACGCCCAGCGGTGCGCTCCAAGAGACGAACTCGCGGCTGCCGCCAGGGACGATCAGCATGGTCCCCGGTGCGATGTTCGGACGGACAAAATCGCCTATTGTTGCCGGGTCCAAATTGTTGCCAGGAAAATTGATAATATCGTCCGGCGTTACGCCGAAGAAGCTGGAGACGCCATTCAGTCCATCGCCATCCTGCCACTCATAGTATGTGCCATTGACAGGCAGGATGTTCAAGTCTTGACCCGGCTGCAAGGCGTGTGGATTGTCTTGCAAGATAGCATAATTACCCCACAGGATGGTTTCCGGGTCTAAGCCAAATTTTTCTGAGATACCGAAAATTGTGTCGCCTTCCTGCACTGTGTAAGTGGTGATCTCCTGGCGTGGCCTGGATGGGATCGTGGTAAAAGGCTGTGCCATGCGCGGGATGCCTTCATAATCTACATCCACAGCAACGGGGACCACTTCTTCCATCGCAACAGCGGGTATAGGAGTGGGACCTTGAGCAGCCACAGCGCCGACTTGCGCATCGGGCGCCTGGCTGTAAAACATTTGCACCAACCAGAGGACAACTGCGATAACAACCAGCGAAAGCACGCTGGTGCCCACGCGCAGCATAGACTCGCCCAATCCCATTTGAAGCAGCGCTTCTGTCCAGCGCGAGAGGGTGCCTTTTTCTTTTTTCTCAGTGATGGAGACTTCCCCGGTCTCTTTCGCATTCCCCGAAGAGACAGGCGGGTCTTCCCGGAATTGGTTATTCATTTAATCGCGTTCTCCGTTGTTTGAGCATCATAACAGGGGTAAAAACCCCCGTCAAGCTGCCTCACTAAACGCTAATCCTGCGTTAAGCCTCCGATTTGCGTATATCCGGGGTTGAAAAATGCATACCACTCAAAATTGCCAGGATGACGATCCCGCAGGCTAGCAGGGTGCTCGGAACACCCCAGGTCTGCGCCCACCAACCGATCAACAGGCTGCCAAAGGGCGCTACACCCTGGATGGCCCACAGATAGGTGCTAAACACCCGTCCTCGCAGGCCGTTTGGCACTTGCACTTGAATGAGCACGTTCATGATCGCCAGTTGTGTGACCGTGCCCCAGCCGATCAACATCAGCAGGATGTAGGCTGGCATGACTGTGCGTATAAACGATAGCGCAATTACTGCCAGCACAAAGATATATTGCCCAAATGTCAGCCAGACACCTTTTTTCTTGAAAGATGTAAAGAATGCAATGGAAAATGCCGCCACCAGCGCGCCAATTCCCTGGAAAGTGTACAAAGCGCTGTTGCGGGCTGCCACGATTTGCTCGGTATCTGTGACCTGTGCAAGCACATCCTTCGCTACTGCGGGGATCTGTTGCAGCAAGGGAAAGCCGAAGAACCCGACCACCGCCATCATGATGATGATGTGACTGACCAGCGGGTTTTGGCGGATATAGCGCTGCCCTTCGCCAAATTCCGCTCTCAAGTTGCGAGTCCCGGTCGCTTCCCTCTGGACCTGGTACCTGGTGCGTACAAAAAAGAGACCCCCGATCACGAAGATGTAACTGATCCCGTTCGACAAAAAAACCTTTCCGGCACCGTTGTTCAATGTCAACAAAGCGGCTGCCAGCGTTGGGCCGATCACGCGTCCCAGATTGAATGCTGTGGTTTGCACGGCAATTGCGTTGGGAAGCGCTTCCCTGCCTGTCAGTTCGATCAGCATCGCCTGGCGGGCAGTGATCTCGATGGCGCTGGCCGACCCCAGCACAAAAGCCAGCACGGTGATGTGCCAGATCTGGAGATGTCCGCTAAAGGTCAGGGCTGCCAGGATGAAAGCCTGAAGCATCATCACGGATTGCATGGCGATCACTGTTTTCCGCTTGTCCAGATACTCGACGATAACCCCGGCAGGCAGGGTTATAAACAACATGGGAAGCGTAGTGGCAAAGCCGATCAGTCCCAGATCGAGCGAACTGCCGGTAATCTGGTAGGCCACATACGGCAGGGTTGTGTTTTGCATCCACGTGCCGATCACGGACAGGAATTGTCCCACCCAGAAGATGGCATAGTCACGGGAGGTAAGCGCGGGGAAATGGTTGGCGAAGGAGCGTTGGAATCGTTGCATGATTGGTTGGAGTGCAAAGTCTTCGCGAAGCACCCTGTAAAGGGCCAGACTTTGTGCCCAATGTCGGGTCCCCTTCGGGGATGATAAGACGTTGGACTCCGTTCTAAGCTGGCACCACGCACTCGGGGCGGTCGTTTTTGGGATTATTCACCAGCGTCGAAACGGGGTGCGCGGCCATTTCTTCGGCGGGATAGGGCCTGATCTGGGGTTGCAGGCTTTCGGGAGTCCGAACCGCCGGGTCTATCCATTGCGCGTAAGCATCAGGATGCAAAATCACCGGCATGCGGTTATGGATCGGCGCCATCAGTTCGTTTGGTTCGATGGTCACAATTGTGCACGAGCGTATCTGCGAGCCATCCGGGCTGTTCCATTCGTCCCATAACCCGGCGAAGGCAAACGGCTGGCGGTTTTTCATGTGGATGAAGTGCGGTACCTTAACCTTGGTGCCCGGCTGGGATTTCCATTCATAAAAGCCATCGGCCAGGATCAGGCAGCGCTTGTACTTGTAGCTGCCGCGGAAAGACGGTTTTTCGGCCAGCGTCTCGCCGCGCGCGTTGATCAGGCGGTTGCCGATAGATGGATCCTTAGCCCAGGAGGGGATCAGCCCCCACACGAAGAAATCGGCGTGGTTCCCCCCGTCGTTGGGGATGGCCAACACAGGCTGGGTGGGGGCGATGTTGAAACGCGGCGCAAATTGCG